>NZ_JBSGDP010000063.1:0-36807 GCF_053602435.1 Nocardia sp. NPDC004415 | reverse complement strand
CGCTGTGTTGATCAGCGGCTGGTGCCGCGGGTTCTCGGCCTGTTCCCTTGATCTTCCCTCCCGCCGGGTACTCCTTCGTCGCACCCTCTGGTCAGTCCAGATCAAGGCGGCCGAGAACCGACCATCCGTAGCGCAGACGCCGATCAGGCCCGGTGGCGGCCGAAACGGCGCGAGGCCGACCCGTGGAATCGCGCACCGCGTGGGGTCTCGGCGGGGGCGTCCACCTCGGCCGATTCGAACAGCGCGGCGATGCCGTGGTCGTGACCGAGGGCGATGGCCTCGAGGGCGTAGCGGCCGCCGGTGCGGCTCAGTTCGTGCAGCATCGTGGTCATGATCCGCAGGCCGGTGGCCCCGACCGGGTGCCCGAGGGCCAGGTCGGAGCCGTTCACATTGAGGCGGTCGAGCGGGTCGAGGTCCCAGGCGGCGGCCAGGGCGAGCACCTCCACCGCGTATCCCTCGTTGATCTCGAGCAGGTCCACCTCGTGGATCGAGTGACCGGTGCGGCCGAGCAGTTTGGCCACCGCGGGTGCCGCGCCGAGTGCGGGCCCGTCGCTGTCGCAGCCCGCCGCGGCCCAGCCGGCCAGGAAGGCCATCGGGGTCAGGCCCAGTTCGGCGAGCCGGTCCTCGGCCACCACCAGGCAGGCCGACGCGCCGAGCCGGTGCGCGCTCATATTGCCGACGGTCACCACACCCTCGCGCAGCAGCGGCGCCAGCCCGGCCAGGGTGTGGGTGGACAGGTCGTCGCGCACACCCTCGTCCCGGCTGATCCGGTGCTCACCGAACCCGGCCACCCCCACCGGCACCACCTCGGCGCCGAAGGAGCCCTGCCGCCAGGCCCGCGCCGCCTTGCGATGACTGGCGACAGCGAATTCGTCGGCGGCCTGCCGGTCGATGCCGTAGTAGCGGGCCAGGTCCTCGGCGTTGCGCAGGCCGTCGGCGCCGCCGGGTGGACCGGTCGGCGCGGCGGTGCACTCCACCCCGCCCGCGACCACCACGTCGGCGGCACCGGTCTGCACCATCATCGCGGCGGTGATCACCGCCTGCAGGCCGCTGGCGCCGTGGCGGTCGGTGAGGAAGCCGGGCACCGAATGCGGTAGCCCGGCGCCGCGCGCGGCCAGCGCGCCGATCGCGGGTACCTGCGCCAGGCCACCGTCGACACAGGCCATGGCGACGTCTTCGATGCGGAGCGGGTCGATGCCCGAGCGCTCGATCACGGCCGACAGGACCGTGGTCGCCAGCCACTCGGCGGGCATTCCCGACAGCGCGCCACCCGCCACCCCACTGGGTGTCCGCACGGGTGCCACGATCGCGGCTCTTCTCATGCGCACAGGGCACCACAGCTTTGTTGCACCGGGATGACACACAGTCGCAGGGGTTACGTTGTGACAGAGATCACCGGCATTCCTCTCGAGCGGATGGGTGAGACCCGGCTCGAGCGGCGCGAACACAGGCGTATGGTGCTCCACATCACAATCCGCCGCGGTGGGGCATGATTCGACCGCCGCACACCGAGATCAGCGAGGCATCCATCGTGAGTGCCGCACCGGATACCACCCGCGCCACGGGAACGGGTGTGTTCAGCAGGACCAGAGCCCGCATCTCCGCGCGCACGCTGCGCACCGACCGCTGGTGGTTGCCGCCGCTGCTCACCGCGCTCGGTCTCGGCGCGTTCATCGGTTACGCGACGATCAGATCGTTTGTGCGCACGGCCTACTGGGTGCCGCAGTACCACTACCTCACGCCGTTCTACTCCCCCTGCCTGAGCGATTCGTGCGTGCCCGGCTCGAGCCACTTCGGCACCCCGTTCCCCGAACTGCCGATGTGGATTCCGCTCGGTTTCGTGGTGCTGCCGTTCCTGCTCGGTTTCCGGCTCACCTGCTACTACTACCGCAAGGCCTACTACCGGTCGGTGTGGTTCTCCCCGCCCGCCTGCGCGGTCGCCGAACCGCACGCGCGCTACACCGGCGAGACCCGGTTGCCGCTGATCATCCAGAACTCGCACCGCTACTTCTTCTATGTGGCCGTGCTGGTCTCGCTGGTGAACAGCTACGACGCGCTCACCGCCTTCCACGGCGCGAGCGGCGGATTCGGCTTCGGCCTCGGCAATCTGGTGCTGCTGGGCAATGTGATCCTGCTGTGGGCCTACACGCTGTCGTGTCATTCGTGCAGGCACATCGCGGGCGGACGGCTCAAGCACTTCTCCGCGCATCCGGTGCGGTACTGGTTCTGGACGCAGATCTCCAAGCTCAACACCCGCCACATGGCCCTGGCCTGGACCACGCTGGGCACGCTGGTGCTCACCGACTTCTACGTGATGCTCGTGGCCAGCCAAACCATCTCCGACCTGCGGTTCGTCGACTGACCCGCGCCCGAATCGAGGAGCTTCACCGATGTCAGAAGTGGAACGGCACGACTACGACGTCGTGGTGATCGGCGCGGGCGGCGCGGGCCTGCGCGCGGTGATCGAGGCACGCGAGCAAGGACTTTCGGTCGCGGTGGTGTGCAAGTCGTTGTTCGGCAAGGCACACACGGTGATGGCCGAGGGCGGCTGCGCGGCCTCGATGGGCAATGCCAACGACAAGGACAGCTGGCAGACCCATTTCAAGGACACCATGCGCGGCGGCAAGTTCCTCAACAACTGGCGCATGGCCGAACTGCACGCGCAGGAGGCGCCCGCGCGGGTGTGGGAGCTGGAAACCTATGGCGCGCTGTTCGATCGGACCCCCGACGGGCGGATCAGCCAGCGCAACTTCGGCGGGCACACCTATCCGCGCCTGGCCCACGTGGGTGACCGGACCGGCCTGGAACTCATCCGCACCATGCAGCAGAAGATCGTCTCCCTCCAGCAGGAGGACTACGCCGACACCGGCGACTACGAGGCCAGGATCAAGGTCTTCGCCGAATGCACCGTCACCGAACTGCTCACCGACAACGGCAAGATCGCCGGCGCCTTCGGCTACTGGCGTGAGTCGGGCGGCTTCGTGCTGTTCGAGGCACCGGCGATCGTGCTGGCCACCGGTGGAATCGGCAAGTCCTACAAGGTGACCTCGAACTCCTGGGAGTACACCGGCGACGGCCACGCGCTGGCCCTGCGCGCGGGCGCGACCCTGATCAACATGGAGTTCCTGCAGTTCCATCCCACCGGCATGGTCTGGCCACCGAGTGTGAAGGGCATCCTGGTCACCGAGGGCGTGCGCGGTGACGGCGGGGTATTGAAGAACTCCGAGGGCAAGCGGTTCATGTTCGACTACATCCCGCCGGTGTTCAAGGGCCAGTACGCCGAGACCGAGGCCGAGGCCGATCAGTGGTTGCGCGACAACGACTCCGCGCGCCGCACCCCCGACCTGCTCCCCCGTGACGAGGTCGCCCGCGCCATCAACGAGGAGGTCAAGGCCGGTCGCGGCACCGAGCACGGCGGTGTCTACCTCGACATCGCCTCCCGCATGCCCGCCGACGAGATCGTGCGCAGGCTCCCGTCCATGCACCACCAGTTCAAGGAACTGGCCGATGTGGACATCACCGCCGAGCCCATGGAAGTGGGCCCGACCTGCCATTACGTGATGGGCGGTATCGAGGTCGACCCAGATACCGGTGCCGCGCTCACCCCCGGCCTGTTCGCCGCGGGCGAGTGTTCCGGCGGCATGCACGGCTCCAACCGGCTCGGCGGCAATTCGCTGTCGGACCTACTGGTCTTCGGCCGCCGCGCCGGACTCGGCGCCGCCGCCTACGTGCAGCGGCTCACCACCCGCCCCGCCCCCGCCGAGGCCGACATCAGCGCCGCCGCGACCGCCGCGCTGGTGCCCTTCGACCGGCCCACGACCGGCCCGGGCGAGAACCCCTACACCCTGCACGCCGAGCTCCAGCACACGATGAACGATCTGGTCGGCATCATCCGCAAGGAGCACGAGGTCCGCACGGCCATCGAGACCCTGGCCGAGCTGCGCGCCCGGTACGCGAACGTCGCCGTCGAGGGCGGGCGCGCGTTCAATCCCGGCTGGCATCTGGCGCTGGATCTGGCGAACATGCTGCTGGTCAGCGAATGTGTCGCGGAGGCCGCGCTGCGCCGCACCGAGAGCCGCGGCGGGCACACCCGCGACGACCATCCCGGCATGAACCCCGACTGGCGCAACACCCTGCTGGTCTGCGCGGTGGACCCGGCGACGGCCGACGAACCGGTGCCGCTGGTGAGCGTCACCTCCGCCGCGCAGACACCCATGCGCGAGGACCTGTTCGCCCTGTTCGAATTCAGCGAGCTCGAGAAGTACTACACCCAGCAGGAATTGGCCGTCCATCCGGCGGCCGAGGGAAAGGCGTGACGATGGGGTACGACGCCCGGTTCCGGGTCTGGCGCGGCGACATCGACGGCGGCGGCCTGCACGACTTCACCGTGCTGGTCAACGAGGGCGAGGTGGTGCTCGACATCATCCACCGCCTGCAGGCCACCCAGGCCCCCGATCTGGCGGTGCGCTGGAATTGCAAAGCGGGCAAATGTGGTTCGTGCTCGGCGGAGGTGAACGGGCGGCCGCGATTGCTGTGCATGACGCGGATGTCGACCTTCACCACCGACGAGGTCATCACCGTCACCCCGATGCGCACCTTCCCGATCATCAAGGATCTGGTCACCGACGTCTCGTTCAACTACGAGAAGGCCAGGGAGATACCGTCTTTCACGCCACCGAAGGATCTCGCGCCCGGCGACTACCGGATGCGGCAGGTGGATGTGGAACGCTCCCAGGAGTTCCGCAAGTGCATCGAGTGTTTCCTGTGCCAGAACACCTGTCACGTGGTGCGCGACCACGACGAGAACAAGCAGGCCTTCGCGGGCCCGCGCTATCTGATGCGGATCACCGAACTAGAGATGCATCCGCTCGACGTCGCCGACCGGCGCGAATTGGCCCAGGACGACGCGGGTCTGGGCTACTGCAATATCACCAAGTGCTGCACCGAGGTGTGCCCGGAACACATCAAGATCACCGACAATGCGCTGATCCCGTTGAAGGAACGCGTCGCCGATCGGAAATACGATCCGATCGTCTGGCTCGGTAACAAACTGTTCAGACGGTAAGTCAGCAGACACCGCGGGGTTCGCCGAGCAACGAACCCCGCGGCGACGTCTGCCTACAAGACAGCGACAGTCCCCACAGCGACTGATCCGACCAGTAATCCGATGAACAGCGCCGAGAGCAACGAGGCGGTGAGTACGTAGATTCCCATCGCGGACACTGCGAAAAGCAGCAGCACGATCAGGCGTTCCACGCCGTCCTCCGGCGCCAGCCTCCGGTACCGGGGTGGCATTTTCTTCAACCCTCGGTCCATGATGGAGGACTACCCGCCGGACAGTGATCCAAACGTGATCAAGGGCGATCGAATTCGCCGTCTTGCACGCCCGCCGTGAACGCCGACCATTCGCTCGGGGTGAAAATCAGCACCGGACCCTCGGGATTCTTGCCGTCCCGCAGGGCCACGTAGCCATCGGCCAGCATCGCCACCTCGACGCTGCTGCCCTCCCCGGCGGTGCCCGAACGCAGCCAGGTGGCGCCGGAGGTGTCGACGGCGCGCTTGGTGTTCATCGGGCGAACGCGCCGGTGTCGATACCGCGGGTGAACGCGTCCCAGCTCGCACCGTCGAAGACCAGCGCCGGACCGGCCGGATTCTTGCTGTCGCGCACCCCGACGTGACCGCCGTAGAGGAAAGCGACTTCGACGCAGTCCTTGCCCGCACCGCTGCGCGTGCTCTTGAACCAGTGTGCGCCGACGAGATCGAAACTCATGCCACATACTCCTTCGCGACCTGCCGCAGCAGGTGTCTACTCGGTTGAATATCCAGCCCATGACGCTGGAGGCACTCGTGAGCCCGGTCGTACCTTCTGACATCCGTGCGTCGTTCCAGGTAGAGATCGCCGGTGAAGCCTTCGGCGTACACCACCGGTGGTTCGACCGGTTGCCCCTTGCTGTCGGTGCCGAACTCGAGAACCGTGAAAGGTCCGGTGGAGACTCCGAGTGGTACACCGGCGGCAAACGGCAGGATACGCAGCGTCACATTGCCTCGGGTACTCGTGTCGGCAAGGTGGCGCAACTGCGCAGCCATCACCTTTGCATCACCGACGATGCGATGCAATACCGATTCGTGCAAAACCACGTCGATGTCGGCCGGAGAATGCTTACGGGTGATCAGCGCCTGCCGTTGCAGCCGCAGGGCGACTCTTCGGTCCAGCTCGTCGACCGAATCCTGGGGATAGCCCAGCTGATTCAGTGCGCGGGCGTAGTCGGCGGTCTGCAACAGGCCGGGTACCAGCTCCGACTGATAGGCGCGCAACCGGTGCGCCGAGGCCTCCAATCCCACATAGATGTCGAAGTTTTCGGGAATGAGATCGCCGTAGGCGTGCCACCAGCTCTTGACCGCCGCCTGCTGGGCCAGCCCGGTGAGCCCCTCGGCGAGATCGTCGGGGATGCCGTAGATCCGGCACAGTTCGCCGATGTCGATGGTCCGGATCCGGTCGGCCTGGCCCTTTTCCAGCCGTTGCAGCGTGCTGGCGCCCCACTCCATCAGCTTGGCCGCCTCGGCGATCGTCAGACCCGCCTGCGTGCGCCAATCCCGCAGGTAGCGGCCGAGTTGTCGACGTGGCAGGGTCGAGGAGACGCCCGCCGACGACGCAGATGTTCCGGTCGAGGTATTCGATGCCACAGCCCCACTCCTCCTGTGTTCGCAATCCGCCACAGCCCACAGCCCCGGTGTGACGGCGGAATTCGTCCACTATGGGGAATCCTGCACTCCCCCTTGGATCTTGTGCTGGGAATTCGCGCGAATTATCTCGATCGGCGTGTACTCGTAGGTAGCCGGGTGGTTGCGTGCTGTGCTGGGGTCATGCAATTGAGCGAAGTGAACCGACATATCGCCGCTGCACTGCTGGGTTGCGACGAGGACCCGGGTCCGATGGACTCCGAACGCGCCCATGCCGCAATGCAATTGCACATCGACTGCTTCGTCGACGAGTGCCGGGTGCGCAGGCGGGCGCGCAACACCCTGGTCGAGTCGGGGCGGTGCGTGCTCGACGAGCGCGCGATCCGCTAGTGGTGGCGGTGGTCGGTGATCGCCGTGCGCGGCCCGAACTTCGGTTTGTGGGCCTGGCCGCTCAGCGCGAGCAGGCGCACCGCGCGGTAGCGGTGCGGGCGTAGCGGCTCCAGATACTCGACCATCTCCGCGTCGTCGATCGGACGGCCCAGCAGGCTCCAGCCGACCACCGCGGCGAGGTGGTAGTCACCGATCGAGAGCGCGTCGGCGTCACCGAAGACGCGCTGGGCGGTCTCGGCAACCGTCCAGACACCGATGCCGGGCAGGCTGCGCAACCGGCGCGCCGCCTCGGCAGGCGGTAGCTGCGCCGTGCGCTCGATCGAGTCGGCGACCCGGGCCGCGCGCACGATGGTCTGCGCGCGCTGCGGGCCCACATTGGCGCGATGGAACTTCCACGACGGGACGCGCTGCCAGGTGTGCGCGTCGGGCGCGACCATCAATCCGGCGGGCGCGGGCCCCGGCGCACGGCTGCCGAACTCGCGCACCAGCGCGCGCCAGGACGCGAACGAGGACTTGGTGTGCACCTTCTGCTCGAGGATGGCGGGCACCAGCGATTCGAAGACCAGCCCGGTGCGCAGCATGCGCAGGCCCGGCACCACCCGATGGGCTTCGACCAGCTTGGGGTGCTCGGGGGCGAAGTCGGTGAGGTCTTCCTCGAGGCAGAGCATGTGCTCGAGCCGGTCCAGGAATTCCGCGGCGCCGGGACCCCAGGCGGTGGCGTGCGCGCCGTCGCGGCCGTCCTGGCGCAGGCGGTAGGTGACCACGCCGCTCGGCAGGCGCGAGGCGTGCCAGTGCGCGCCGTCGGCGTCGATGTGGTGGCACGGGTCGCCGCTGCCGCGCCGCAGCGGGGTGATGGTAAGGCCCACATCGAAAGGTCGGCTCGACCGGACGGTCCTGGACAGCGCGGCCGTCACCGGGCCGGGGTCGAGGGTCTGATCGCGCACGTGACCATTGTGCGCGTCCGATCCCGTGCCGAGGCCCGTTCGTAATATTCGCCACGTTGACTGCGATTAGCACACGTCGGCAAACAGCTGGCATCCGCTTCGCCGCAGGAGGTAATTCATGATCACCAATGCGCTCAACTGGCTGCTGGCGGCGGTGGGAAGTGGGTCGGCGGGGAGTTCGGGGTACCACATCCCGCCGGGCACGCTGCCCGGCGGAAGCTGACCCGCCCGGCCGCGCCGATCACCCGCCGAGCAGGTAGGAGGCCAGTGGTACGCCGCTGACGCCCGCCAGCTGCTCGGCCTGGGTGCGGCACGAGAAGCCGTCGGCCAGGAACACCGTGCCCGCCGGTGCGTCGCGCAGGGCCGGGAGCAGCGCGTTCTCGGCGACGGCCACCGAGACGTCGTAGTGGCCTTTCTGCATGCCGAAGTTGCCCGCGAGCCCGCAGCACCCGGCCAGTTCCTCGACGGTGACGCCCATCCGCGCGAGCAACTCCCGCTCGGCCGCGAACCCGCCCACAGCGTGCTGGTGACAGTGCGGCTGGACGACGACGGTCTCGCCCGGACGTCGCGGCGGCTGCCAGTCGGGGTGCTCCAGCAGGAACTCCGCGAGTGTGCGGACGGCGGCCGCGGTCTGTCGTGCGCGCGGGTCGTCCGGGAGGAGTTCGGGCAGGTCGGCCCGGAGGGTGACGGTGCAGGACGGCTCGAGTCCCACGACGAGTCCGCCGCTGGCCACATGCTCGGCCAGCGCGTCGAGGGTGGCGCGCAGGCGTTTGCGGGCGCCGTCGAGTTGTCCGGTGGTGATCCAGGTCAGCCCACAGCACACCCGCCGTTCCGGAATCCGCACCCGGTAACCGAGGTCTTCGAGCAGCACCGCCGCCGCCAGCGCGTTGTTCGGCGCGAACGTGTCGCTGAACGAGTCCACCCACAGCATGACCTCGGGACGCTCCCGGGTCGCTGGTCCGTTCGGGTTCGGACCGGGCAGTAGGTCCGGGTCCTGGGCGGGCGATGGTCTGCGGGCAGGGGACGGCGCGCTCGGTCGCAGTTGGTGGTGGGCGCTCGTAAGGGGTTCGGTGCGGGTGTTGCCGCCGAGATCTTGCCAGAGGTTGTGAAAGGGGATGACGGCGAGGGGCGGCGCCGGGCGGCGGGGGTCGATGCCCGCGGCGCGCATGGCGAGGCGGCGCAGACGGGGGCGCGCGGACAGGGCGTTGACCAGGCGAGGAGCGCGCTGGGCGGCGGTGAGCCAGCGGGGGAGTTGGCCGAGGACGTAGTGGTCGAGGGGGCGGAGGCGGCCTCGGTAGCGGCGGTGCAGGGTTTCGGATTTATAGGTGGCCATGTCGACGCCGGCGGGGCAGTCGGAGGCGCAGGCTTTGCAGGACAGGCACAGGTCCAGGGATTGTTCGACGGCCGGTGCGCGCCAGTCGAGTTCGCCGCGGACCACCTCCTGTAGGACGCGGGCGCGGGCGCGGGTGGTGTCCTTCTCGTCGGCGGTGGCCAGGTACGACGGGCACATGAAACCGCCCGCGGCACGGGTGTCGGCGCGGCACTTGCCGATTCCTACACATCTGTGCACAGCTGTGGACAGATCGCCGGAGTCGTCGAGCAGGGCGAAGCCGGTGGCGGGGACCGGGGGCAGCCCGGCGACCCGCAGGTCGGCGTCGACCGGGGCGGGGCGCACCAGGACGCCGGGGTTGAGGATGTCGCCGGGGTCGAACAGGGACTTGAAGCCCGCGAAGGCGGCGCGGGCGGCGGGGGAGTACATCACCTCGAGCAGTTCGGATCGGGCCCGGCCGTCACCGTGTTCGCCGGACAGCGATCCACCGTGGCGCACCACCAGCTCGGCCGCGTCGAACAGGAACGAGCGGAACCGCTGGGGCGCGTCGGTGATCGGAAGATCCAGCCGCACATGGATGCAGCCGTCACCGATGTGGCCGTAGAGCAGGCCGCCGATTCCGTAATCGCCGGTGAGCGCGGCGAATTCGCGAAGGTAGGTGCCCAGGTTCTCGGGTGGGACGGCGGCGTCCTCCCAGCCGGGCCAGGCCGGGTTGCCGTCGGGGGTGCGTCCGGCCAGGCCCGCGCCGTCGGCCCGGATCCGCCAGAGTGCCGCCGTCGCACGGGTATCGGTGACGATGCGGTGGTCGTCGGAATGCGCCGTGCGGCAGAGTAGTTCGGCGGCGGCGAGGGCCTCGGCGGCCGTCGCACCGGCGGTCTCCACGAACAACCAGCCCCGCCCTCGCGGCAGTTCGGGGACGGTCCCGCGATGCGCGCGCACCACGTCGACCAGCCCGGCGTCGATGCCCTCCACCGCGATCGGCGCGCAGCTCAGCACCGCCGCGACATCGTCGGCGGCCGTGGCGATATCGGGATAGCCGAGCACGGTCAGCACCGTCGCGGTGGGCAGCGGCGCGAGGGTGAGTTCGGCGTCGAGCAGCACCCCGCAGGTCCCCTCCGAGCCGACGAACGCCTTCGCCACCGACGAACCACGTTCCGGCAGTAGATGTTCCAGGCCGTAGCCCGACGCCTGCCGTTCGAAGCGGCCGAGCTCGGTGCGCAGGACCGCGAGCCGCTCGGTGGTGAATCGCGAAAGACCGGGCACCGCGGACAGATCGGTGCCCAGCACCCGTTCGGTGCCGGTGCCGTCGATCACCCGCAGTTCCCGCACGGTGTCGGCGGTGCGGCCCCAGGCCAGCGCGTGCGGGCCGCAGGCGTTGTTGCCGATCATCCCGCCGAGTGTGCAGCGGTCCTGGGTCGAGGGGTCCGGCCCGAAGCGCAGTCCGGCCGGACGCAGACGGCGTTGCAGGTCCGACAGGACGACACCGGGCTGGACCCGGGCGGCGCCCGCCTCGGCGTCCACCGCGAGCACCGCGTTCATGTGCCTGCTGAAATCCAGCACGATGCCGGGGCCGATGGCATTGCCCGCCACCGAGGTGCCCGCGCCGCGCGCGGTGATCGCCAGCCCGTGCTCCCCGGCGAAGCGTACGGTCGCCGCGACATCGTCGTCGGCGCGCGGGAAGACGACCAGCCGGGGGCGCACCCGGTAGTTGGAGGCGTCGGCGGAGTACTCGATCCGGCGGCGGAGCGAGGCGTCGACCTCGCCGGTGACCCGGGCGCGCAGGGCTCGCGCCAGCCGCTCAGCACTCCGCTCGTCGTCCACCCGACCAGCCTATTGCCCCGGTTTCGCGGTGAGCGGAACCGGCGGTCACCGGAAAGCATTTGAAGTCAACCTTTGTTGAGGTTTTAGTGTCGGTGCACAGGTGTTCGATGGGCGGACAGCGTCGAGGAGGGTGGCAGTGAGTATCGAATCCGTGGCCTACAGCCAGATGTACCGGCGGATGAACGCGCCGGAGGAAGACCGGCCGTTCCGCCTGGCCACCGCGCGCCGCATCGTGCGCTTCGCCCGTCCGCATCAGCGCCGGATCTCGGGGTTCCTGCTGCTCAGCATCGTGGCCGCGGTGCTCGGCGTGGCCACCCCGGTACTGGCCGGGCGGGTGGTCAACGACATCGTCGGCGGCTCCGCGCCGCGCACGGTGGTGCTGCTGGCGCTGGCCATCGCGGGCCTGGCCGTGCTCGACGCCGGGCTCGGGCTGGTCATCCGGTGGCTCTCGGCGCGCATCGGTGAGGGCCTGATCCTGGACCTGCGCACCGCCGTGTTCGATCACGTGCAGAAGATGCCGGTCGCGTTCTTCACCCGCACCAGGACCGGCGCGCTGGTGAGCAGGCTCAACAACGACGTGATCGGCGCGCAGCGCGCCTTCAGCGACACCCTCTCCGGCGTGATCACCAACCTGGTCACCCTCGTGCTCACGCTGGCGGTGATGCTCAGCATCTCCTGGCAGATCACCCTGCTGGCGCTGGTCCTGCTGCCGGTGTTCGTGATCCCCGCCCGGCGCGCGGGCAACCGGCTCGCCGCCATGCAGCGCGAAGCGGCCCACCTCAACGCCAGCATGAGCACCCAGATGACCGAGCGGTTCTCCGCCCCCGGCGCCACCCTGGTGAAACTGTTCGGCAGGCCGGATCAGGAGTCCGCGGAGTTCGCCCAGCGGGCCACCCGGGTGCGCGACATCGGCGTGCGCACCGCCATGTTGCAGACCACCTTCGTCACCTCACTGACCCTGGTCTCCGCGCTGGCCCTGGCCCTGGTCTACGGCCTCGGCGGCTGGTACGCGCTGCGCGGCAGCCTCGACGCGGGCTCGGTGGTGGCGCTGTCGCTGCTGCTGACCAGGCTCTACACGCCGCTCACGGCACTGGCCAGTGCCCGGCTGGAGATCATGTCGGCACTGGTGAGCTTCGAGCGGGTCTTCGAGGTGCTGGATCTGAAGCCGCTGATCGAGGACGCGCCCGGCGCCGTCGCGGTGCCCGAGGGCCCGGTGGCGGTGGAACTGGACGGGGTGGACTTCGGGTACCCGTCGGCGGACAAGGTGTCGCTGGCCTCGCTCGAGGACGTCGCCACGCTGGACACCCGGGGCGGGGTCGAGGTGCTGCACGAGGTGTCGCTGCGGGCCGAGCCCGGACAGCTGGTGGCGCTGGTCGGCTCCTCCGGCGCGGGCAAATCGACCATCGCGCAACTGGTCTCCCGGCTCTACGACGTGGACTCGGGCGCGGTGCGGCTCAACGGCGCCGATGTGCGCGACCTGACCACCGAGTCGATCCAGCACACCGTCGGCCTGGTGACCCAGGACGGGCACCTGTTCCACGACACCATCCGCGCGAATCTGCTGCTGGCCCGGCCGGAGGCGTCCGAGGCGGAACTGTGGGACGCACTGGACCGCGCCCGCCTCGGCGACCTGATCCGCTCACTGCCCGACGCGCTCGACACCGTCGTCGGCGAACGCGGCTACCGCCTCTCCGGCGGCGAACGCCAGCGCCTGACCATCGCACGCCTGCTGCTCAAGCAGCCCCGCGTGGTGATCCTCGACGAGGCCACCGCCTCCCTGGACTCCACCTCCGAGGCAGCCGTCCAGGAGGCCCTCACCGAGGCACTGACCGGCCGCACCGCACTGGTGATCGCCCACCGCCTCTCCACCATCCGCGCGGCCGACCAGATCGTGGTGCTCGAACAGGGCCGCATCGTGGAACGCGGCACCCACGCCGACCTCCTCAACGCCGACGGCCGCTACGCCGAGCTCTACCGCACCCAGTTCGCCGACGAACCGGTCACCGCACCGGCCACAGTTTGAGTCCGGCGGCGTGGTCTCAGAACTCGCCCGCGACTCCGATGACGGTGCGGCCGGAGTGGCCGCCGTTCTTGATCGACTGGAGGACGGTGCCCACCTCGGTGATCGGGGCGTAGGACTCGATCGACGAAAGGTGTTGGGGGCGGAGTTGTTTGCCCAGGGCGGTCCACAGGGCTCGGCGCTTCTCGATCGGTAGCTGGACCGAGTCGATGCCGAGCAGGCTCACCCCGCGCAGGATGAAGGGGAGCACGGTGGTGGGTAGGTCGGCGCCGCCGGTGAGGCCGCTGGCGGCGACCGCGCCGCCGTAGCCGATGGCGCTGAGGACGTGCGCCAGTGAGGCGCCGCCTACGCTGTCGACCGCGGCGGCCCAGTTGGCCTTGTTCAGCGGGCGGGGTTTGGCGTCGGGGTCCAGTGGCAGGCGGCCGATGACTTCGTTGGCGCCGATCTCGGCGAGCAGGTCGCCCGCGTCGGTCTTGCCGGTGGAGGCGATGATCTCGAAGCCGAGGCCGGAGAGGATGTCGATGGCGACCGTGCCGACACCGCCGGTCGCGCCGGTGACCAGCACCGCGCCGTCGTCGGGGGTCAGGCCGTGGTCGAGCAGGGCCTGCACGCTCAGCGCGGCGGTGAAACCGGCCGTGCCGATGGTGGCGGCCTCGCGGGTGCTCAGGCCGTCCAGGCGCACCACCCAGTCGGCGGGCACGCGGGCGTATTCGGCGAAGCCGCCGTTGCGGGAGACGCCGAGTTCGTAGCCGTGCGCGATCACCTGGTCGCCGACGGCGAATTCCTCGGTCTCCGAGGCGATCACCTCACCGGCGAGGTCGATGCCCGGCACGATCGGGTACTCCCGCACCACGCCGCCGCGCGGGGTGATCGCCAGGTAATCCTTGTAGTTGGCGCTCGAGTAGTGGACCTTGATCGTCACCTCACCGGCGCCGAGGAAATCCTCCCCGACCTGCTCACGAGCGAGAACGATCCCACCTTCGGACTCACGGGCCACCATCGCGGAGAAATCCATGGGTCCGAGCATACGAGTCAATCGGCCGGATCGGGTGGGAGGAGTTCCAGGCGCACGCCCAGTAGCCGGACGGGGCGGTCGAGGTCGAAGCGGGCGATGATGGCCAGGGCGGTCTCGACGATGGTGGGGATGTCGTCGGTGGGTTCGGGGAGTTTCTGCTGCTTGCTGCGGGTGTAGAAGGTCTTGGTGCGGACGGTGACCGCGACCCGGGTACTGATCCGGTGGTGCTCGATCATCTCCTCGGCGACCTCGCCCGCGATCCGGGCTACCTCGCGGTGGATCTCGGCCGGATCGGTGAGGTCGTGGGGGAAGGTCTCGGACTTGCTGCGGCCCACGGGGATTCGTGGGGTGGTGACGAGTTCGGTATCGCCTTTCCCGTGGCCGAGGACCCAGAAGTACGGGCCGGTGGTGGGGCCGAATTCGGCGGCGAGGCGTTCGCGGTCGGCGGCCATGAGGTCGGCGACGGTGTCGATGCCGAGGGCGGCCAGGCGCTTGGCGATGCGGGCGCCGACGCCCCACAGCGCGTCGGTGGGGCGGTGGCCCATGAGGTCGGTCCAGTTGGCGGCGGTGAGCTGGAAGATCCCGGCGGCCGCGCCCGGGTCGTGTTCGGGTTCGGCGGAGGTCTTGCCGGTGGACTTGGCGAAGCCGGTGGCGAGCTTGGCGGTGAGTTTGTTGTCACCGATGCCGACCGAACAAGTGAGGCCGAGGTCGATGACGGCGGTGCGGATGCGCGCGGCCAGCTCCCAGGGGTCGTCGTCGGTGGCGACGAACGCCTCGTCCATGCCCCACACCTCTACCGCGCCGGCGACCCGGCCGAGGGTGGCCATGATCTCGGCGGAGGCGGACTCGTAGGCGTCCATGTCGACCGGCAGGAACACCCCGTCGGGGCACTTGCGCTGGGCCGTGCGCAGCGGCATCCCGGCGCGCACCCCGAAGGCCCTGGCCGGATAGGACGCGCAGGTGACGACCTTGCGCGGCTGCGCGGGATCACCCTCCCCGCCCACGATCACCGGCTGACCGCGCAGCTCGGGACGGCGCCGGAATTCCACCGCCGCCTGGAACTGGTCGAGATCGACGTGCAGCAGCCACTGGGGCACGCACGCAGTTCTACCGCACCGCACCGGCGATCCGGCGCCGCCGCGCCCCGGGCCGGGGACCGGGCGGTCGGGCGCGGACACCGCGGGTTCATCGGCGGATGGCAATATCCGTAGCGCGCCAACCGATGTCGTCGCCGTTCGCGTATGACACCGGCGAGTCGAGGGCGCCGAATACTTTCTATGCGCCACGCAACTCGAAGAACGGAACACCCGATGCCGACCGAAGCCACCACCCTCGACCTCGACCTGGCCCGCCAGGTACTGGCCGCGCAGCCGTTCGCCCGGCTGGTCGGCACCGAACTCACCGAATTCGGCGACGGCGCGGCCACTCTGATCATCGAGATCCAGCCCGAACACGGTCAGCAGTTCGGTTTCGTGCACGGCGGCGTGCTCGCCTACGCGGCCGACAACGCGCTCACCTTCGCGGCGGGCACCGTCCTCGGCCCCAACGTCCTGACCGGCGGTTTCACCATCACCTATCTGCGTCCCGCGCAGGGCGAGCGGCTGCGCGTACACGCCACCGTGCTCGGGGCCACCCGGCGCCAGGCCGTCACCCACTGCGATGTCTACGCCGAGACCGAGGGGGAGGAGCCGGTGCTGGTCGCGGTGGCGCAGGGGACCACGCGGCGGGTGGAGAAGGATCTGGCGCCCTCGGCCGAGGTGGCGACCGACGAGGAATTCGACGACGAGTACGACGACGAATTCGGCGAGGAGCAGGACACCTACGAGACCGATCAGCTGCCGGTGGTGCGACCCGAGGAACCCGCGCCGCTGCCGCCGACGGTGAGCCGCTGACACGACGAGGGCGGCGTCATCGCCGGGATGACGCCGCCCTCGTTCCCGCGGATCAGGCCGTGAAGGCCAGCCCACCGGCCGCCGGTTCGGCGATCGGCTCGATGGCGTAGGCCAGGATGTCGGCCACGTCGGCGACGGGACGCACCTCCAGGGCGGCCAGCACCTCGGCCGGGACCTCGTCGAGATCCGGTTCGTTGCGGGCCGGGATGAACACCGTCTTCAACCCGGCGCGCTGGGCGGCCAGCAGCTTCTGCTTGACGCCGCCGATCGGCAGCACCCGGCCGTTGAGGGTGACCTCGCCGGTCATCCCCACGTCACCGCGCACCGGACGCCCCAGGGCGAGCGAGACCAGCGCCGTCACCATGGTGACGCCCGCCGACGGCCCGTCCTTGGGCACCGCGCCCGCCGGGAAGTGGACGTGGATATTGCGATCCAGGACCTTCGGCTCGATCCCGATCTCCTCCAGGTGCGAACGCACGTAGGTGAGGGCGATCTGCGCCGACTCCTTCATGACGTCGCCGAGCTGGCCGGTGAGGGTCAGCGAGCGCTCGCCCTCGGCGGCATTGGCCTCGATGTAGAGCACATCGCCACCGGCGCCGGTGACCGCCAGACCCGTCGCCACACCGGGGACGGCGGTGCGTTCCACCGAATCCGGGGTGAAGCGGGGGCGGCCCAGGTAGTCGGTGAGGTTGCCGACGTCGATGGTCGAACTCGTCGCCGCGCCCACCGGACCCGGGGACTCGATGTCGATCACCTTGTCGTAGCCGAGTTCCGGGTCGTAGCCGAGCACGGCCCCCTCGCCGAGCGTGCCGTGGTCTACCAGCGAGGTGTCCGCGCGTTCGGCGGTGACCAGGCGGGTCGCCGCCTTGCGCAACGCCTTCGCGACGAGCCGTTCCATCTGGCGCACACCGGCTTCCCTGGTGTAGTTCGCCGCGATCTCGCGCAGCGCCGCGTCGGTGATCGAGACCTCCTCGGCGGTCAGCGCGTTGCGTTCCAGTTGCCGGGGCACCAGGAAGTCGCGGGCGATGGCCACCTTGTCGGCCTCGGTGTAGCCGTCGACGGTGATGAGCTCCATCCGGTCCAGCAGCGGGCCGGGGATGGTGTCCATGACATTGGCCGTCGCGATGAACAGCACGTTCGACAGGTCGAGGTCCAGATCCAGGTAGTGGTCGCGGAAGGTGTGGTTCTGCGCGGGGTCGAGGACCTCGAGCAGCGCCGCGGCCGGGTCACCCCGGAAATCGGAGCCGACCTTGTCGATCTCGTCGAGCAGGACGACGGGATTCATCGAACCCGCCTCCTTCACCGCGCGCACGATCCGGCCGGGCAGCGCGCCCACGTAGGTGCGCCGGTGACCGCGGATCTCGGCCTCGTCGCGCACACCGCCGAGGGCGACCCGCACGAACTCGCGGCCCAGCGCCTTCGCCACGGACTCACCCAGCGAGGTCTTGCCGACACCGGGCGGGCCGACCAGCACCATCACGGCACCGGAGCCACGCCCGCCGACGACCTCGAGCCCCCGCGAGGCGCGACGGGCGCGCACGGCCAGGTACTCGACCATGCGGTCCTTGACCTCGTCGAGGCCGTGGTGGTCGGCGTCGAGCACGGCGCGCGCGGCCGCGACATCGGTGTTGTCCTCGGTCGTCACCGTCCACGGCAGATCGAGCACGGTGTCGAGCCAGGTGCGGATCCAGCCGGATTCCGGGCTCTGGTCGCTGGCGCGTTCGAGCCTGCCCACCTCGCGCAGCGCCTCGGCGCGCACATGTTCGGGCAGGTCGGCGTTCTCCACGCGGGTGCGGTAGTCGTCGGCGCCGTCGGGTTCGTCCTCGCCGAGTTCCTTGCGGATGGCGTTGAGCTGCTGGCGCAGCAGGAACTCGCGCTGGCTCTTCTCCATGCCGTCGCGGACGTCCTCGGAGATCTTGTCGGTGACCTCGACCTCGGCGATGTGCGCCTTGATCCAGTCGATCTGCTTGGTCAGCCGGGTGGCGACATCGGGGGTCTCGAGCAGTTCGCGCTTCTGTTCGTCGGACAGGTACGGCGCGTAACCGGCCGTGTCGGCGATGGCCTCGGGGCGGTCGAGCTGGTTGACGATGTCGATGATCTGCCAGGCCTCGCGCCGTTGCAGCACGGCGACGACCAGCTTCTTGTATTCGGTGGCGAGTTCGATGGTGCGCTCGTCGGGGGCGGTGTCCTCGACGGGTTCGGCCTCCACCCACAGGGCGGCACCGGGCCCGGTGACCCCGTGCCCGATCCGCGCGCGGCGCTCGGCCTTGAGCACGGCGGCGGGCGCACCCCCGCGCATCCGCCCGACCTGCTCGATCGTGGCGACGACACCGTAGGACGCGTACCCCTCGTCGAGCCGGGGCGCGACCAGCACGGCACCGGTCTTGCCCGCCTGTGCGGCGTCGATCGCGGCCTGCGCGGACTCGTCCAGTTCGATGGGCACGACCATGCCCGGCAGCACGATCGGATCGGTGAGGAACAGCACCGGCAGGTTCTGAGCTGTAGTCATATCGACCCTTCCAAAGTTGAGCTTTCCCCACTCAACATGGCCGACCCGATCTTTGTTCCGCCCGCCCAGCCGGTTCACTCACGGCGAACGATCAGAGCCCGACAACCTCCACCATGCTGTCCAGCCCGCGGAAATCGGCGGTGTTGCGGGTGTAGAGCGGCAGGTCGTTGGCCGAGGCGATGGCGGCGATGAGCAGGTCCATCCGGCGGGGACGGGGATCACGCTTCGCGGCGAGTGTGAGGGCCACCAGCGTGCCGTACCGCGTCGCGGCGGCCTCGTCGAACGGCAGCGGGTCGAATTCGACGATCGCCGCGCCGAGCTGCTCGGACCGCGCCGCGCGCGTGGCCGGGTCCTTCGCCATCGCCACGCCTTGATTGAGTTCGGCCAGCGTGATCGCGGTGATCTCGGGAATCTCCGGCAGCAGCGCCGGATCGAGCTCGGCGAGGTCGAGGTAGGCGCAGGTGTCGAGGACGCCCGCGGGGTGTCGGGCCGTCACCGCCCGGACCAGGGATCGTCGTCACCGATGCGGTCCTCGGTGCCGAAGAACTCGTCGGCCTCGCGCCGCATCGTGGCGTAGTCGACCGCAGGCAGCTTGCGATGGCGCTCGACCAGCTCGGCAGCCGTGCGGCGACGACGCCTGCCGACCGGCCGGACCTCCGCGACCTCGACACCGTTGCGGGTGACGCGGAAGGTCTCCCCGGCCTCGACCGCGTCCATCACCGCCGCCGAGTTGTTGCGCAGTTCGCGCTGCGAGATCACCTTCATCCCTCGAATGTAGCGCGTGGTGCTACACGGCGCTACAGCCGATCGGCCCGGAAACAGAGAACGCCCCGGGCTTCCGGCTGGGGTGGGGCCGGGAGACCGGGGCGGTCATCTTGCAGGGGGTCAGAGGTTTCGGTCGAACCTTTCGGTCGGGGGGTCGATCAGGCGGCCGCGGGTGCGGGCGCTCAGGACACCGAGGACGATGCCACCGATGAGGGTGATGCCGCCGAGGACGCCGAGGATGATCGGGAGGGTGGTGCCGAACAGGGCGAGCTTGTCGAGGCTCTTCTGGGTGACTTCCATCTGAGCGTCGATGGTCGGCTGGTCGAACACCAGGTGCGACTTGAGCGCGGTGACGTCCACCTTGTCGGCGCTACGGCCGTAGAACAGGTGCAGCTGCTCGCCACCCTTGAGGACCGCGCCGGTCTTCGGCTCGACCCACACGTCGCGGGTGTTGGTGTAGAAGCGGGTCATGGTGACCGGCTCGGTGCCCTCGAGGCCCCACTTGAAGGCGGGCAGGGTCAGGCGGTGCGTGGCCGCCGGGGTGACGTCCCACATGTTGGTGACCGGGATGGTCTGCTGGAAGTGGTACACCGGCACACCGTCGATCTCGGACTCCTCGATGAAGTCGATGTCGAAGGTGGCGCGGGCGTTGAGGTCGAAGTACGGGTAGGACTTCTTCTCGGTGCCGATCGGGAAGCGGTACTGCAGACCCACGCGCTGCGACGCGTCGGCCACCGGGGCGCCCGACTTGTCGACGCCGGTGGCGATGGAGCCGTTGGGGGAGGCGTCGATCGGCTCACCGCTGACGCGGTCGATGGTGACGCGGTCGATCGAGGCGGTCAGCAGACCGGTGTCACCGTCGCGGTCGGTGCGGCTCAGCGTCTGGCCCGCCTGCACCGTCATCTCGTCGGCGCCCGAGGGCTCCTCGACGGTCAGGAACCGCTGCGAGAGCAGGGGCACGTTGGTGTCGATCTTGGCCGAACCCTCGGGCGAGGCGAGCGACTTCGAGTCGAGCACGAGGCTCTCCTCGCCGGGCACGCTCTTGGCCACGGTGGTGATACGCAGATCCAGCGGGGTCTTGGCGACCTTGCTGACGGTGTAGGTGGGGATCATGACGGCGGCTGCCAGCAGCAGCGCACCGAGGCCGACGAGGATGCAGGCGATGGTCCTGCGCGCGCCGCTCATCGGCTGCCGTACTGCACGTTGCCCAGCAGCGAGGAGCCCGGGTCAGCGGTGGTCTCGGGTGCGGGGATCGAATTCTGCTGTGCGGCCGCGGAGATGCCGATGACGACAATCACCCCGAGAACCGCGCCTGCCAGCCCACTGATCAGGCCGGGAACGGCGAACTTCATAAAGATCGAAACTCCAATACGTGGCGGTCGGCTCAGGCGACCGAGAAGAACCCGAGGGTCGGGGCGAACGAGCAGGTGCGGACCTCGGCGTCGGCGGTCGTCGTGGTCAGCGATCCGGAGATCACCGCGGCGACCCGGCCGGAACCGGTGTCGGCGATGGCCGACAGCGTGGCGGGGCCGTCGGGGTTGATGCCCGCCGCGGTGGTGAGCGGCGCGTTGCCGGTGCGGCGGGTGTCGAGATTGATCCACTGCACGGTCATCGGCGGGTTCTGCGTCGCGGTGGGCGTCTTGGTGCCCAGGGCGGTGAAGACGAAGCCGGTCTGGCCCGCCGCGGGTCCCGGCGGCGGCAGTTCGGCCGGGCCGGCCACGGCCAGCGCGGTGCCGACCGAGTCCGAGGACGCGCCGATGCAGCCCTTACCGATGGTCGGGTACAGGAACTGCGAGATCACCGGGCCGTCGGCCGGCGGCAGGTCGGGGCCGCCGCCACCGCTGCCGTCGAGGAAGGTGATGACCTTCTCCAGCGTCGCCTTGACCTGCGCGGGAATGCCGGGGGTGGCCAGCAGTACGCGCGCCTGCGCCAGAATCGCGCCCTGGGCGCCGTCGGCGATGGGGGCGGGCGCCGAGATGGCGCTTACCATCGTCGGTGCCAGGGCGGCCAGCACCTCGGAGGACACGTTCTCCGGGATCGCCGGAACGCTCGGCTGTGCCGCGGCAGGCTGCGGGGCAGCCATCGTCGGCGTCGGAGCAGCGAGTGAAGCACTCACCGCTAGTACGAATGCAGACAAAGCGGTCCGCGATCCTCGGGTGCGCAGCACTGGTCAGCCGTCCTTCTTGTCGTGGGATGGATAAAGCACACCGGAAATGTCAGTGTGATCCCGGGTTTCAGATACTTTGGAGAGGTGACTACAGCGGACAGACGGTATGGGGGTCGTACGGTCGTCGCGCGTAAAGCCGAGCGGCGTCAGCGGTTCCTGGAAGCAGCAACGCGCATCTTCGCCGAGCGCGGCTACGCCACGTGCTCGCTCGCCGAGGTGTGCGCCGCGGCAGGGTTGTCCAAGCGGCAGTTCTACGAGGAGTTCGAGACCCGCGAGGACGTCCTGCTCGCGGCCTACGACCGGATCCAGGACGACGCGGCGACCGCGGTCGCGACCGTGCTGGTCGCCCTGCCCAAGCCGACCGATCCGGAGACGGCGCTGCGGGCGGGTTTCGCGGCCTACCTCGAGTCGCTCGGCTCGGACCCCTACCGGGCCCAGGTCGCGCTCATCGAGGTGGTCGGGGTGAGCGATCGCATGGAGGACCGCAGGCGCACCCGCAGGCACTCCTGGGCGGCGCTGATCGACGCCGCGCTCGAGGGCATCGGCGTGCGCCTGCGCGGCGGTGACGCCCAGCTGACGACGGCACTTATCACCGGCGCGGTCAACGGCATGGCGCACGAATGGCTCCTGCGCGAGTCGCGACCGCCGGTCGGCGAGCTGGTGGAACTGCTCACCGGGGCGGCCCTGTCGCTCATCGTGACGGACTGATCCGTACCCAGCCGACGAGAGGGTGGCAACTTCGCGCACGTGCCGCAAGCTCAACCCTCTCCCTTTCCGGACATTGTGAGACCGGTCGGCTCCACAGTGTGGTCCGAGAGTTTGACACAATAGTGACCCAGATCGCAACGCCTGAATTTCTGAGACCGCCATCACCTGCGGTGATGTCATCGATCAATGATTCCGCAGCGTACGCATCCAGGGGGCTTGTCGACAAATATGTTCTGGTCGCTCGACTACCGGTGAGTAGGTCACCGCACCGGCGGGCAATCGGACGGCAACCTGTTCCAGTTTCGCCGCAGCAGAGTCTCCGCGGTGTGGAGGTGGTGGGTCAGGCCGAGGTGGCGGAAGGTGGCGGCGGCTGTGGTGGCGGCGGCGTGGGCGGTGGGGAGGTCGGCGCGGGCCAGGTGGGTGCGGGCGAGGGCGAGGTGGGTCAGGGCGAGGTAGGGGTGGGCCTGGATGGCTGCGTCTTGGGTGAGGGCGTGGTGGTAGAGGTCCACGGCGGCGTCGAGGTGGCCTGCGACGCGGGCGTTGTCGGCGCGGATGCGGGCCAGGGAGCCGAGGTAGGGGAAGGGGGTGCCGTCGGCGGCGTAGTGGTCTTCGTGGCCGGACAGGGCTCGGTAGACGCGGTCGGCGGTGTCGGTGTCGGCGAGGAGTTCGGCCAGTACTCCGGTGCCGTAGAGGGCGGCGAGGCGGTGTGGGCCCGGTTCGAGGGTGTCGGGGAGATCGCGCAGGGGGGCGAAGAGGGTGGCGGCGGTGGCGAGGTCACCGGACAGGGCGTGCAGTATCGGGATACGCAAGCGGGCGAACGGGGTTTTCGGGGGCGGGGCGAACGGCTTTGTGGCGGTGCGGAGTTCGTCCTTGTCCATATGGCCGGTGAGGACGGCGTCGACGACGCGGAACATTTCGTGCCGGGCGGCGAGCTCGGGGTCGCCTAGGAGCCCGGCGAAATCGGCTGCGGTGGTGTCGAATTCCCGTGCGCCGGCCAGGTCGCCCACTAGTAGGGCACGGTCGGCGCGTAGTCGCAGGAGGTGCCAGCGGGCGAGTGGCTGACTGTCCGCGAGTACGGCGAGGTGGTCGATGGCGGTGTCGGCGGCGGTGAGATCGCCCCGTTGCAGGCAGGTGTCGGCTGTCCACAGATGTCCACAGAGCTGGGCGGGTGGGTGGTCGATGGCGAGGGAGCGGGCGGCGAGTTCGGTGCGCTCGTCGAGGAAGCGGAGATCGGACCGGGCCGTGTATCGGGCGCGGACAGTGTCGAATACGACCTCCGGATCGGTACATCGGTCGGCCGCGTACAGCGCCTGTTCGGACAGCATCGCGGCCTCTCTGCCCGCGCCGCGGTCTGCCGCGAACAGAGCGTGCTGGGCCATTAGCCGGGCGATCAGGTCGGGGTGCCGGCGAGGATCGAGCCGACGTAGAGCCCTGCTGCACAGCAGGTTCAATTCAGCCAGGACAGTTGGGGTGGATACGTCGTGGACGACCAGTGCCGCCTCGGCGATCAGGTCCGGTCGGTCGATCTCGTCGGCGAGGGACGCGGCGGCGATGCTGTGGTCGAGGCTGGTGGCGATCCAGCCCGCGTCGAACTCGTCGCGGGCGAGGTCGAGGAGCAGTTCGGCGCGGGTGGCGTCGTCGGCGGTGCGCGCGGCCTCGATCGCCCACTCGCCGAAGCGGATCGCCAGCGGGTAGGCGGCGGCCAGCCGTGCGGCATGGGCGGCGCGGCGGAACCAGCGCAGGGCGGCCGAGGTCGTCGCGCCGGACGCACGCCAATGTGTCGCGATGAGCCCGGCGATCGCGGTGTCCGCGCGATCGGCCAGCGCCTCGGCCACGGACCGATGCAGTTCGGCGCGGTGCGCGCACGGCAGCTCCGTGTACAGCACGTCCCGGACCACAGCGTGTACGAAAACGGGTGCGGCGTCGCCGAAGTCGCGCACCAGCCCGGCCTCGGTAGCGGCCGCGATCATCTGCCGCACCTCTTGCGCTGCCTGCGCGGCAGGCGCTCCGGTGAGATGGGCCAGCACCTCGGTATCGATCCGCTCGCCGAGCACGCTCGCCACACTCAGCAACGCGCTGTCGCCCGGGGACAACCGCTGGTGCCGACCGAGAACCACACCGCGGACATCGAGCAGTTCGGTATCCGACACAGGCGCACAGTCAGCATCGGACGCGATACCACCCACCGAAGAGGCTGAACCCAGTTCACGAATTGTCTGACCGGGAACGCCTGCCCAGGAGACGAGCGAGCCCGGACATCGCTCGCCGGCGGTGATGTCGAAGCCCGAAGCCGAGGCCAGGTGGATCAGCAGGGGATTGCCCCCTGTCAGATCGCGAACGCTGGGAGCGAGATCCGCCGCACCGCCGCGCTGTTCGATCCAGGCACCGATCTCGGGCTCGGAAAGTGCTGGGACGGTATAGCACTCGACGTGTGCGTGGCACAGCCAGTCGGGGAGTTCGGCGAGCAGGGCGTTTCCGGCGGGCTCCCGGATGGTGGCCAGGATCAGCAGACGGGCACGCGACTCCGTGGTGACGAGGTGGGTGAGCAGTTCCAGGGAGGACGGGTCGGCCCAGTGGAGGTCTTCCAGGATCAGCGCCAGTCCGCTGTCCTCGGCGGACGCGCAGAGCGCGGCGGCCACCGCCGAGTACATCCGGAATCGGCGGACCGGCACCGTGTTCCCGGGTTCACCGACCGTGCGCAGGGCCGCGGACAGTCCCGGTACCGCACCGGCCGCGCACGTCCAGACCCGCAGCGGGCAGGCGCCGGTGTCGTCGAGGGCGGCGCCGCGCGCGATCCGTAAGCCCGCGGCGGCGGCCAGTTCGGCGGCGCGCTCGGTCAACCAGGTCTTGCCGATTCCGGCCGGGCCGCGCAGCAGCACGACCCGGCTCGCCCCTGCCGCAGTGGCGAGCACCGCTGCCCGCAACCGCGCGATCTCCGTCTGCCGTCCGACCGCCGGAATCTGCATCGAACAAGTATCACCGCAGTTCAGCGCCTCGCAGGGCGGAATTCGCCCACATCGGCACCCCGCGGCAGTGGTGACACTGCCCAGGGCAGCGGCTACGGCAGATCGGCCAGGGCGAGGCCGGTGAGGGGACTGCCGAGTCGGGCGAGGGTGATGTCGGTGCCCGCCGCGGTGTCGACGGCGCGGATCGAGCCGCCGAGGTCGCTCACGTAGCAGTGGGAACCGAAGCCCGCCAGGCCGATCGCCTCGCGATAGCCGCGCGAGACGATCGACGGAGTGCCGTGCTCGGGACGGACCTCGGCGCGGTAGAGCGCGTTGCCCTCGGGTTCGGCGCCGCGGTCGGTCCACAGCAGGGTGCTGCCGTGCAGTTCCAGGTCGATGGGTTCGGGCAGGTCGCTCCAGAGCAGTTCGATATCGGTGCGGGCGGCGGGGTCGACGCCCGGCGGCAGGTCCAGCGGAGCGCGGAAGATGCGCCCGTCGCCTGCCTTGGCCGCGCCCTTCTGCGTCCAATAGATCTGGCGCCGATCGGTATCCACGCAGACGCCCACGCACCAGTTGCGCGTGATCCGCGCGTCGCTGCCGGTGACGACCAGCGGGCGCAGATCGGCGCCGGACAGATCGCAGGTGAGCACCGCCATCCCCTCCCGGTCACACCAATACAGTCTGCCCGCTTCGAAATCGGCGGTGAGCTGCTTGCCGGTGGTGAAGGCGCCGGGCGGCACCAGCACCGTGCGATTGCCGCCGTCGAGATCGACGCGTTCGAGAGAACCGTTGCGGGTGAAGAACTCCGGCTCGGTGCCCGGTGCGGCGCCGGGGTCGGGTCTGCCCATGTTCGTCCAATAGATATGGCCGCGCAGCTGATCGACGACGATGCCGTCGGGCACCTGGTCCAGGCCGTCGACCACGGTGCGCACGCGACGTCCGTCCAGCGAGACCGCGTGGATGACACCGGCTTTCAGGTCGAGCGCCAGCAGCTCGGTCATCTCAGGACTGCTTCGGCCGCGGGTAGTCGTCGTAGAAGCCGGCCCCGGTCTTCGCCCCGAGCTTGCCCGCGTCGACGTACTGGTGCAGCAGTTTCACCGGGCCCTCGGGCAGATTCGGGTTCTCCTTGCGGTAGTGCTCCTCGATATCGAGCACCACGTCCAGGCCGACCTGATCCATCATCCGGAACGGGCCCGCCTTGGTACCGAAGTTCAGTGCGAACATCGCGTCGACATCAGCCGGGACCGAGACGCCCTCGTACACGACCTCGAGCGCCTCGCGCTTGATGGCGGCCCAGATGCGGTTGAAGATGAAGCCGGTGCTCTCCTGACGGCACAGGAACGGGTGCAGTCCGTATTCGCCGAAGGTGTTCAGGACGAAATCGAGGATGTCCTGGGAGGTCTGCCCATTGGACATCACGTCGAGCACGGTCGACTGCGGCGGCATATAGAAATGGGTGTTGAGCATGCGGTCGGCGCTGGGCAGGCCCTCGGTGAACAGGCGGCTGGCGTAGGAGGAGGAATTCGAGGCCAGGATCGCGTCGGCGTCGGCCTGGGTGTCGAGCTGGGCGAAGACCTTCTTCTTCAGGTCCAGGATCTCGGGGACGGCCTCCACCACCAGCCAGGCGCCGGAGACCGCGTCCTGCTGGTCACCGACGTATTCGGCTTTCCCCGGGGAGCCGTCGGCGACCTGCGCGGCGACGGCGGGCAGCTGCGCGGTGACGAAGTCGACCGCGGCCGCACCCTGCTCGGCATTCGGGTCGGTGATCCGGACGGTGCCACCCCTGGTGGCGAACATCAGCGCGATGCGTCTGCCGAGAGTGCCGGCGCCGATCACGGCGACCGGGCGGGTGCGATGGTGCTGCGGAACTGTGCTCACGACGACTCCCAACTACCGAGGACGGGGGAAGGTGACGCTTCGTTCGACCAGTAGGCAGTCTATCGGCCCACAATGTGATTGGCTTATCCTCACGTTCTTGTAGATTCTTCGCGTTTTGCGCACGTCAGCACTAGGGGGCTCCTCGATGACCACACTCGCCTCCGGCCTCTTCATCAACTGGGAGGAGCTGACGGGGCAGTCGAAATTCGTGGTCGATCTGGTGAGTTTCCCGATCTTCAGCGCGCTGGCGGGCTGGCTCACCAACTGGACCGGCGTGCTCATGCTGTTCTGGCCGGTGCAGTTCAAGGGCTTCCGGGTGCCGCTGCTGCACGTGCTCTACCCGTATCTGCCCCGGCGCGTGCAGGTGCTGCCGACCTTCTCCGGTGACGGGCGCAGGCTCGGTTTCCAGGGCTTCATCCCGGCGCGTGCGGAGAAGATGGCCAGCATCTGCGTGGACAAGGCGCTGATGCGCATCGGCAGCCCGCGCGATTTCATCCACGAGCTCGACCTCGACGGTATCGGCGACTATCTGGCCGAACGGGCGCGCCCGCAGGTGCAGCCGATCGTCGACGAGATCATGTACCGGGAGAACCCGGACCTGTGGCGGTCGCTGCCACGGCAGGTCAAGCAGGCCGTCTACCAGCGCGTCGACCGGCAGCTGCCCGCGCTGAGCCGGCGCGCGTTCGCGAACCTGGGCGACAATATCGACCAGCTGCTGGATGTGAAGAACTTCGTCATCCGGTACCTGGAGAAGAACCCGTACATCCTCAAGGACCTCACCACGACCATCGCGGCGCCGGAACTGAAGTTCATGGCGCGCATCGGTCTGCTGGGCGCGCCGTTCGGCCTGATCCTGGCGCTGTATCTGCACGTGCATCCGCAGATCCCGTACGTCTCGGCGATTCCGGCGTGGGTGATCGTGCTGTTCGCCTCGGCCATGATCGGCGTGACGGTGAACGTGATCGCGATCAAGATGGTCTTCGAGCCGGGCGATCCGCAGCCGCGCTACAAGTACCTGTGGCGCCAGGCGCTGCTGGCCAAGCGCCAGCCGCAGGCGGCCACCGATCTCGCGCACATCCTGGCCTACCAGGTGCTGACCGTGGAGAACCTGTCCAACGAGCTGCTCGAAGGGCCCAACGGCGACAAGACCCGGCAGCTGATCGAGCGGGTGGTGGCCGAGGAGATCCACCAGCAGCTGGGCCCGACCGCGTTCATGGTGCGCGCGGCGATGGGCCGCAAGGGCTACGAGAATCTGGCGACCGCGGGCGCGGGGGCGGGGTTGAGCCTGGCGCCGAGCATGGTCGAGGACGAGAAGTTCGTGCGCGAGCAGGCCAAGAAGATCGACGCCTTCGCCGACCGCAAGCTGCAGAAACTCACGCCCGGCGAGTTCATGGAGATGTTCTACGCGGCCGTGGAACAGGACGCGTGGCTGCTGTATCTGCACGGTGGTGTGCTCGGCATCGCCGTCGGCGCGATCCACCTGCTGACCTTCGGCTGGTAGCACCCCCGCAATAACAAGCACGCGTGCTTGCATTTTTTCTGGCCCGCTGCGATTCTTGGGTGGACGGCGCACCGGTCCCGGTCGCGCCATGATCCGGCAAGGGAACAGATGGCTGATCTCGCAGCGCTCCTCGACGACTTCGCCGCCGAATGCGCCGACCTGGAGAACCTGGTCGCACCGCTGACCGCCGAGCAGTGGAAGACCCCCACCCCCGCACCGCGCTGGGACATCGCCACCCAGATCGCCCACCTGGCCTGGACCGACGAGGTCTCGATCATCGCCGCCACCGACAGCGAACGCTTCGCCGCGCTGCTCACCGAGGCCGCGCCCAAGATGTTCACCTTCGTCGACGAGGCCGCCGAGGAACTCGCCCAGCTCCCGCCCGCCGAGCTGCTGCCCCGCTGGCAGACCGGCCGCGTCCAGCTCGCCGCCGCCCTCGCCGCCGTGCCCGCGGGCACCAAGCTGCCGTGGTTCGGCCCGCCGATGAGCCCCGCCTCGATGATCTCCGCGCGCATCATGGAGACCTGGGCGCACGGCCAGGACGTCGCCGACGCCCTCGGCGTGACCCGCACCCCCACCGCCCGCCTGCGCACCGTGGCCCACATCAGCGTCCGCACCAGGAATTTCGCCTACACCGTCCACGGCGAATCCGGCCCGGCCGAGGAATTCCGGGTGGAACTGACCGCCCCCGACGGCTCCCTGTGGACCTGGGGCCCCGACGACGCCACCCAGCGCGTCACCGGCCCCGCGATCGACTTCTGCCTGGTCACCACCCAACGCCGCCACCGCGCCGACACCACCCTGATCACCGAGGGCCCCGACGCGGAACACTGGCTCACCATCGCCCAGGCTTTCGCAGGCCCACCCGGCGAAGGCCGCACAGAGGGCCAGTTCGCCTGACCACATTCCCGGCCCCGCACCCGCGACCCCGAGGAGCGGCGGCGCGCAGCGCCGGTCGCGGCCGGGTCGCCCCCAGGGGCCGCGACTCGAGCGCGCCAGCGCTCCGATAAACACAGGCGAGCGTCAGTCTTGGAGCGCCATTCGTGTCGACTGCCCCGGACATCGTTGGCCGGGGGTTAGACCTCCGTGGCAGTCGCGAATGACGCTCGCCTGCTTGGGGGGAGTACCCGGGGTCGGGGTGTGAGAAACCCGGCAGGGGGTCGAAATGCGGGATGACCTGTATTGATACGACACTGTTTCAGATGTGGCTCTGATCTCATGACACGGAACGGGTAGCCGGGGTAGTTACCCCGTACCGTGGGTATCAGCGCGTGGCTTTCAACGATGCGGGCCCGTCACCTCGGGACACCCCACAGGTACAGGAAGGAACGCATCGTGGCCGCACATCGCCCTGCTCAGCTCGTCCGTCTGGGCGCCATCGTCGCAGCGGGAACGGCCAGCCTCTGCCTCACCGTCGCCGCGGGCGCCTACATCGTCAATCACATGCCCGAGCTGACGCCACCCACCACCGAGCAGGCCGACCCGGGTACCAGCCGCAATCCCGGCCATCCGCGCCCGATCCTCGCCGAGGACGCCACACCGCGCCGCTCCAGCGAACCCGTCGAGCTGGCCTTCAGCACCGGGCGCGTGGAGCAGACGGCGACGCGGGCGGCCGTGCATCAGTCCGAACTCGCGGCCAAGCCCGACCAGTCGCTGGCCGGACGGGTGCGCGTGGGCACCACCTACCTCGGCGCGCAGGTCGCGCCCGCGCAGCCGAACACCGTCGCGTTCACCGTCGACACCAATCTCGGCGCGACGGCCTCGAAATACCTGGGCATCGCGACCGATCCGACCGGCACCACCGCCCTGCGCACCGAACTCGACACCCGCCGTGGCGAAGTGGTGTTCGTGCTGACCGACCCCACGCTGGGCACCCACACGCTGCGCGTGCAGCGCGTCCAGCAGCCCGCCACCGATCCGGCCGTGCCGCAGTCCGATCCGGCACCGGCCGAGGCGGCAGCGGACCCGGCTACCGTCGGCGTGTGACCTACGACTTCTGTGTGCTCGGCGGCGGCATCGTCGGCGTGGCCACCGCGCACCGCCTGCTGCGAACCCGCCCCGGCGCGAGCCTGGTGCTGGTGGACAAGCAATCGCGCCTCGGCACGCACCAGACCGGCCACAACAGCGGCGTCATCCACTCCGGGATCTACTATCCGCCGGACAGTTTGAAGGCGCGACTGTGCCGGGCGGGCGCGCGCTGGACCAAGGAGTTCGCCGCCGCCAACGACATTCCCTTCCGCGAGTGCGGAAAACTGCTGGTGGCCACCGATTCCGTCGAGGACGAACGGCTGCGCGCGCTGTATCGGCGCTCCATCGACAACGACGTGCGGGTGAACGCGGTCGACGCGGCCGAGCTGAAACGCCGGGAACCGCACGTGCGCGGGGTGAGCGCGCTGTTCGTGCCCGACACCGGGATCATCGACTACACCCGCGTCACCGCGGTGCTGGCCGCGCAGGTGCGGGAGATGGGCGGCGAGATCCTGCTCGAGACGCCGGTCGAGGCGATCAGCGAATCCGATTCGGCGGTCACCGTTTCCGGACCGACCCGTTCGATCACCGCGCGCACGCTGGTGGTCTGCGCGGGCCTACAGGCCGATCGGCTGGCGCGAGCGGCGGGCATCCGCACCGACTTCCGGATCGTGCCGTTCCGCGGCGAGTACTACCGGCTGCCCGCCGACCGCGCCGGGCTGGTCTCCACACTGATCTATCCGGTGCCCGACCCCGCCCTGCCGTTCCTGGGCGTGCACCTGAGCCCGACCATCGACGGCGAACTCACCGTCGGCCCGAACGCGGTGCTCGGCCTGTCCAGGGAGGGCTACCGCAAGGGCAGCGTGAATCCCCGCGACGCGCGCGAGGCGCTCGGTTTCCCCGGCCTGCACCGGGTGGCCCGCGCACATCTGCGGACCGGGGCCAGGGAGCTGCGCAATTCGCTGTTCAAGCGCGGCTATCTGGCCGAATGCCGCAAGTACTGCCCGGAACTCACCGTCGCCGATCTGCTGCCGCACCGCGCGGGCATCCGGGCGCAGGCGGTGCTGCGCGACGGCACCCTGGTGCACGACTTCCTCATCGAGCGCACCCCGCGCTCGATCCATGTGCTCAACGCGCCCTCACCGGCCGCGACCTCGGCGATGCCGATCGCGGAATACCTGGTCGACCAGCTGTTCGCGGCATAACGGCAAATAAAGAGGAGATTTGTAGTACTTTTGGCGCCATCCGTCATCAGGGAGGGCCGATGGGCCACATCAGGTATGCGAGCGACGTCGGCGCACCCGTCGACGCGGCGTTCGCCTACGCCGAGGATTTCCAGCACGTCCCGCAGTGGATGTACGGCGTGCGGGCCATCGACACCCCCGGTACCCCCGGCAGCGGTCTCGGCGCCGTGCGCACCATGAAAGTCCGCCTGCTCGGCGTGATCCCGGTGCGCACGACCTGCGAGATCACCGAATACCGGCGCAACGCGGTGATCGGGTATACCCTGCGTGGGCGGGTATACGGAACCGTGACACTGCGGTTCGACCCACTCGGCTACGAACGGTCGGTGCTGACCTGCGAAGCCGACTATCCACCACCACGCGGTGTGTTCGGCCGCCTGTGCCACGGCCTGATCGACGCGGCCGCGAAATCGGCACTGCGCCGCACGGAGTCGCGGTTGCGAAGGGAGATAGAGGCATTCCACGGTACCGATCTTGTCGGCCGGATCGCCTAGGGTGGCGGTCATGATCATCGTGAGCACCGACGGGTCCTGCCTGCGTAATCCCGGCGGGGCGATCGGCTGGGCCTGGGTGAATCATCAGGGGCCATCGGCCAGCGGGGGCGCGATCACCGGTACCAACCAGATCGCCGAGCTACGCGCGGTACTCGAAGCCATCCTCGCCCATCCCGGCGGCGAGCCGATGCTCATCGAAAGCGACTCGCTCTACGCCATCAAATGCGCCTCGGAGTGGATCACCAGCTGGCGGCGCAACGGCTGGCGCACCTCCACCGGCGGCGCGGTGAAGAACGTCGAGATCATCAAGCAGATCGACCGGGCCATCACCACCCGCGAAGGACCGGTGCGTTTCCGCTGGGTCCGCGGGCACGTGGGCAACTACTTCAACGAGCAGGCCGACACCCTGGCGGGCCTCGCCGCGCGCGAGGCGTCGGCGACCGGGCGCGAACACCCGGCCCCTGCCACCAAGACCACCGAACCGCGGGCCACCACAGGGAAGCCGGTCGCACCGGCGGCGCCAGGGGCACTGACCCTGTTCTGACGAGTGCGACCGGAGTGAACCCGCACGAAAAAGCCGCCGGCGGCAGACGATCGCAGTCTGCCGCCGGCGGCGTTTCGCGTGGGATCAGTTCCCCGGCGCGGGCGCCGGAGCCGGAGCGGGCGTCGTGGGCGCCTGCGAACCCGAGGCACCCGGGGCGGTGGCACCGCCGCCGGGCACGCTGCTGTTCTTCAGCAGCGGCGAATCCAGCTTGCTGACCAGCCACTTGCCGTCACCGGAACGCTCGAGGGTCATCTCGATGGCGAACATCATCCGGTCGGCTTCGGGCTGGGTGAAGTTGGTGCGGTACTGGGTCATGGTGACCATGGCCTTGACGTCGTCGGTGCTGCCCGAGATGTAGGCGCACTGCACGTCCTCACCGCGCGACTTCACCTGGGCCTGCACCATCGCGCCCTTGAGCGCCTCGCTGGCGTCGCTGAATTCCTTCAGGTAGTCGCCGGTGGCGCCCGCCTTCATCGACTCGATGTAGGCGTCGAGGTTCTGCGAGTAGTCGTAATTGGCCAGGATGTTGCCGTAGTCGCAGGCCGCCTTCGTCGAGTCGGCGATGGCGTCGAGCTTGTCGGCCTTGTTGCTGTTCTGCAGGAAGAACACCACACCGGCGGTGATCGCTCCGACAGCGACCACGCCGGCGATGCCCGCCGCGATCCAGCCGGTCGAGCTCGATGGCCCGGTCTTCGGGGCGGGCGCCGCGGGGGCGGCCTTCGCCTCGGTCACGGTTTCTGCCTTGACAGTGGCCTGGTCGACCTCGGGAGTGGCCGCCGCACCCTTGACGGTGGGGGCGTCCTTCGCCAGATCGGGCTTGTCCGCCGCGGCAGCGTCCTTCTTGCTCTCGGCGTCGTCGCTGGTCATCGAATCAATCCTGCTCTTTCCCGGCACATAGATCGCACCGATTTCCTCCGTGGGGCCCGTGAGCCGGGCCACACGCTCTCCCGCGAGTATGCCCGGTCCGGTCGCGAGGCGTCCGAACCGGGCAGCAACTCATCAGTTGACCGGGCGTGGCGTCCGCTCGTTCGGGTCGACACCCGGCGGCATCTGCGCGCCGTTGTTGGGCACGTTCGGGCGCGGCGCGTTGGCCGAACCACGGATCTGCTGGTCGGCGGGCGGGTTGGTGCAGTAGTTCCACCTGGGGATGGACCCGTCCTGAACCTCTTCGTTGCGACGGTACTCGGTGTCGTAGTTGCACACCGGCCGCGGCCAGATGTCGATGATGGTGTGGAACTCACCGTCGTGAGCGGGCACCGAGATCGACTCCAGACCCAGCGCCAGCGAGGGGAACAGCAACCGCAGAGCGGGCTGACGCAGCTGCGCCGCCTTGGTGATGGCGACGAAGTTGGCCGCCAGCGCGCTGATCGGATCGGCGGTCTGGTCCAGCACCGCGCCCAGCGCCTCGAACTGCCCCGGCGCGTTGTCCAGGATGCCCTGCAGCTCGGCGTTGGCGTTGTTGAACTGGGTCAGCAGCGCGCCCGAGTTCTGCGTCAGCGTCTGCAGATCCGGCTGGGCGTGCGAGGTGGTCTCGGCGATGACCCGCAGGTTCTTGATCAGGTTCACCGTCTGCGGCAGCAGGTTGTCCAGGCCGGCCACGGCCAGGCTGACACCGTTGATCAGACCGCGCAGCTGATCCGGACCGGCCCCGAGCGCGATGTCGAGCTCGTTGAGGATGGTCTTGAACTGCTCCGGGTCGACCTGCCCGATCAGCGCGCTGGTGTCGTCGAGCACCGCCCACACCGGCACCGGGGTCTTGATCTGGTCCGGGTTGAACTGGATCACCGCGCCGTCGGCCAGGAACGGGCCGACATCGCTCTTGGGCCGGAAGTCGATGTACTGCTCACCGGCCGCCGAGAGGGCCGCCACCTGGATGGTGGTGTCGACCGGGATCTTGTAGCTCTTGTCGATCTGCGCCTTGGCCGCGATCGACTGTCCCTCGTTGATCAGCTCGATCGAGGTGACCTTGCCGATGCGGTGCCCGCGCAGGGTCACGTCGTTGCCCGGCTGCAGACCGCCGGAGCGATCCAGGTTGACCGTCACGTCGTATTCCGAGCGCAACGGGTTCACCCGCATCACATTGACCAGCAGGTAGGTCGCGCCGACCAGCAGCACGAGCACGAGTGCGCCGTTGGCCAGCAGGACCTTGCTGAACTTGAGACTCTTCAGCCGGCTCAATTGTGGCCTCCCACTCGGCCCTGGACGATCTGCAGCACCTGGATGAAGCTGCCGACGAAATCGTTCACGTCTTTCAGATCAGGGAACTTGCTGTTGGCCGGATCGGTGAGCAACCCGATGTCGAGGTTGGTCAGCGTCGCGTACGGCGCCAGCGACTTGCCCTGGAAGGTGGCGTTCGCGCCGGGGCGGATCGCGTGCAACTGGTCGAGGACGTAGCCGAAGCTGTCGCCCGAGGCGGCCAGTGCGTTCATCAGGTTGTCGAGATTGGTGAGCAGATCGGCGAGCTGGTCACCGGTGGTGTTGGAGTAGTCGCCCAGCGCGGCGCTGGCGGTGGACAGCTTGGTGAGCAGGTCACCGATCGCCCGGTTGTTCTCGGCGATGGCGCCGATCGCCTGCGGCAGGGTGTCGGCCACCTGACCGAGCTGGCCCTTGTTCACCTCGATGGTGTTGGCCAGGGTGTTGAACTCGGTGAGCACCGTGTCGACCCGCGCGCTGTTGGCGTTGAGTTCGCCGACCACGCCGGTCATCTCGGTGATCAGGTGCGCGAGCTCGCCGCCGTGACCGTTGAGGATCGAGCCCAGTTCGGTGCCGAGCCTGCTCAGGCTGGCGACGCCGCCACCGTTGAACAGCATCGACACCGAGATCAGCAGCTCCTCCACGGTGGCGCCCGCGGAGGTGAATTCCTGGGTCAGGGTGTCGCCGTCGGCCAGCGATCCGCCCTGGGTCGGGGTCTTCGGTTCGCTCAGCGCGATGAAGACGTCACCGAGCGGAGTGGCCTGGCGCAGTTCGGCGGTACTGCCCTTGGGCAGGGTGATGTCCTTGCTGATCTCCATGTCGATCAGGGCCGTGAAGTTCTTGGTCGTGATCGCGGAGACCACGCCGACATCGGAGCCGCCGATCTTCACCTTGGCCTGGTCGGGCAGATTCAGCGCGTTGTCGAACTCCGCGTGCAGGGTGTAGGTGTCACCCTCGGCGCCCGGGGTGGGCAGCGGCAGGTCTTCCACGGTGAAACTGCAACCGGTGGTGATGACCACCGTGGCCAGCGCGGCCGCCGACAGCATCGCGCGGCGGGCTTTCGTCGTCATACGTAGGGTCATTTCGTGAGTCCAAGCAGTGCGGCGGTGAGCCCGTAGTCGGGGCCGAAGTCCTGCACGTTCCCGGTGCGGCAGCCGTCGGACTTCAGCTGGATCCGCTCACAGAACAAGCTGACGATCTCGCCGGACAGGGCGGTACCGATCAGGCCGTGCAGCCGGACGAAGCCCTTCTCCTTGTTCATCGCGCCGTCGATGTTCTGCATCAGCAGCGGGACCAGGTCGACGATCTCGACCATCGCGCCGGAGTTGGCGCGCAACTGGTTGCTGACATTGGTCAGCCCGGTCAGCGAGGCCGACAACTCGTCGGCGTGATCGGAGAAGGTGACCGAGGTGTTGGCCAGGAACGCGTTGAGCTGATCCAGGGTCGCCTGCAGGCCCGGTGCCTGCTCGGCCAGCAGCCCCGACATCGCGGTCATCCGGTCGCTGAAATCACGCACGGACTGATCGTTGTCGGCCAGCATCGTCGTGAGCTCGTTGAGCTTGATGATGATGTTGGAGATGGCGTCCTTGTTGTCGATACCCACCTTCAGCGCGCCCGAGAGCGCGTCGAGGGTCTCGCGGATCTTCTGGCCGTTGCCGTTGAGCACCGGGTAGAGCACCCGACCCGAGAGCGGGCCCAGTCCCTCCTGGCCCTCTTCGGGCTTGAGGGCCGCGGAGAACTGGTCGATGGTCTTGATCATCGTGTCCAGCTCGACCGGGGTCCTGGTGCGTGCCTTGGG
>NZ_JBSGDP010000062.1:0-36890 GCF_053602435.1 Nocardia sp. NPDC004415 | reverse complement strand
GCTCGGGGTCGACGCGCACCCCGAGCACGGCTCGGTGACCCGCCGCACCGACGGTGCCTACGTCTACACCCCCGACGCGGGCTACACCGGCACCGACCAGTTCGAGGTCGGCACCACCGACGCGGTGCGGCTCTACACCACCGATATCCCGGTGCTCGGCGAATACGGCGGTGCCACCGTGCAGGGCAGTGGCTACGGCTCGGCGTGGACGCCGGTGCCGGGCAGCGCCGACGAGTTCTACGGCCTCACCGATCGCGGCCCGAACGTCGACGGTCCCGGCAAGAACGAGAAGCTCGCGCCGACACCGGCTTTCGTGCCGAAGATCGGCCGCTTCAAGCTGGTCGACAACCGCGCCGAACTGCAGTCGAGCATCGACCTGCGCAATGCCGCGGGCGTGCCGTTCAACGGCCAGGTCGACGTGGCCGCCGACACCGGCGAGACCATCAAGGATCTCCAGGGCTCCGTACTGCCGCCCACCGACCACGGCCTGGACCCGGAAGGTCTGGTGGCGCTGCCCGACGGCACCTTCTGGGTGTCCGACGAATACGGCCCGTTCCTGGTGCATTTCGACGCTCAGGGCCGGGAGATCGAGCGGTTGGTGCCGGGTGCCGGTCTACCGCGGGAGATCTCGCTGCGCAGCCCCAACCAGGGGATGGAGGGCCTGACCGTCACGCCCGACGGCAGCACGCTGGTCGGCATCGTGCAGAGCGCGATCAAGACCCCGGGGCTGGACGGTTCGGCCAAGGAGGTGCCGATCGCGCGGATCGTCACCGTGGACCTGAAGACCAAGGCGCAGAAGGAATTCCTGTACCCCTTGCAGGACCCGAAGCAGACCAAGGTCGCGGTCTCGGAGATCACCGCGCTGAGCGCGACGACCTTCCTCGTCGACGAGCGCGACGGTAATCTCGCGCCGAAGTCGGACAAGAAGATCTGGACCATCGACCTCGCCGGTGCCACCGATGTGGGCCCGCAGTCGACTCTGCCGGGGGCGACCTACGACGCCGCCAAGGGGGGTCTGCTGGTCGACGGCAAACCGATCGAGACCATGGTCGGCGTGGTTCCGACCGCCGACGCCGTCGCGGCGCTGCGGAAGGTCGGCATCACGCCGGTCGCCAAGACGGGCAACCTCGACCTGTCGGCCTTACTGGTCTCCCTCGACGACAAGGGCCGCTTCTTCGGCCACGACAAGATCGAGGGCATCGCCACCCTCGACGGCGGCAAGACCGTCTACATCGCCAACGACAGCGACTTCGGGCTGGCCGCGAGCACCGGCGAGCAGCCGCCGTTCGGGCTGAAGCCCAAGACGCTGCCCGACGGAGTGCAGGACGCCGGCGAGATACTCGCGGTCGACACCACGAAGCTGCCCGCGAAGGTCGGCGGCTACACGGTGAAGATCACCGTCACGTAGTCCACTCGCGGGCTTCGACGAGCACGGCGGCGGCCAGCGCGAGCAGCCACAGCGACATCGCGCCCACCTGGATGCGCTGGGCGATCCCGAGGGCGTAGGAGCCGGACAGGTTGTCGGCCACCAGCATCCAGATGGTCGCCGCCGAGCCGACGAGGAGCACGACCACGCCGAACTCGCGCAGGATCGCCCAGCGGTGATAGCGGTAGGCGGCGGCGCTGAACGCGAACGCCGCCACCGCGATCGAGGTCACCGCCAGCGTGCTGGTGAGCGCGTGCGGTTGGTGCAACTGCGGGAACAGGCCGCTGTTTCCACCGCAGTCGCTCACCACGGGATCGCAGTCGTGCAGCGGCAGCATCGCGTCGGCGATGGTCGAGGCGCCGAAGCACAGCAGGGCGAGCCAGCCGGTCGTGGTCAGCGCGCGGCGGCGGAAGATCAGCAGGCCGCCCAGCGCGGCGGGGATCAGCAGCAGCCCGACCAGCTTGTCGGCGGTCGCGAACACCTCGCGATAGGGCTTGCCCTCGGCATCGAGTTCGCTGAGGAAGGTATCGACCGGGTCGACGTGGATGGGGAGGACGAACTCGAGTACCCAGGAGGAGTAGCACAGGCCCGCGACGGCGATCGCGAGCGCGATCAGCACCGGGTAGACGCGGGAGAACCGGGCGAGTTCGGTCACATCGACCATTGTGCTGTGCGCGCCGAACAGGCCCGATAAGGCGCGGCGAGGCCGCGGGCGTGGTTTCATCACAACGCACACAGGTTGCTGTCAGGTTCACCGGGCAGGGTGGTGGAGGTAAACGAACCGGGAGGTCTTCGATGAGCTATGTGATCGCGATGGCGAGTACCGCCACGATCCTGGCGATGGCGGTGTCCGGCTATCTCGCCACCCAGGCGCGCAAGGCGCCGGTGCGAGTGCGAGTTCGTCACGACGCACGGCGGCGCTGAGCCGGTTCTACCCGGTCTCCGAGCGCGCGCGGACCAGCGCACCGATCTGTTCGGCCGCCGCGTGGGCGTCCTCGTGTTCCCAGACGCGCACCACCTGCCAGCCCGCTGCCGTGAGCGCGGCGTCGGTGGCGCGGTCGCGGGCCACATTGCCCGCCAGCTTGTCGGCCCACCACTGGGCATTGTTCTTCGGGGACGTCGCGTGTTCCGGGCAGCGATGCCAGAAGCAGCCGTCGACGTACACGGCGATCCGCAACCGGGGAAACACCACGTCAGCGCGTCGACGCTGCCCTTTGATGGGTGGCCGGTCGACGAAATAACGCAGTCCCGCCCGATGCAGTTCGCGCCGTAGCGCCAGTTCCGGGGCGGTACGTGCCCGCCGCTGCCGGGACATCCGCGCACTGGTCGCCGGATCGGTCGTCGGCCGCCCCGCCGCCGCGACGGAGGGGCGGGGACCGTCTCGGCGCGCGGTCATGCCGCCCAGCCGCCCATGCGGTCGAGGTGGTCGCGCACATCGTCGAGGAAGCCGGGCGGAAAGCGCAGGCTGCCCATGGAGGTGCGGCGCAGGAAGCCCGCGGTGGCGCGGGGGGAGAGCAGGCGGGACTCGGTGAGGAAGTTCTTCAGGTCCTCGTAGGGCTCGTGGACCGGCCAGGTCGAGACCGGCACCCGGTGCACGACACCCGCATGTCCCCAGGCCGCGGTCGGCCACGCTTCGCCGGGGCGCAGCGGTTCGCCGTCGGTGAGCGGGGGCAGCGGGTCGGCCAGGCGTTCGCCGACCCAGTTCGCCATGCGCACGCTCACCGCGTTGCCGACCAGTTTCCAGCGGTGGCCCTGCCGGACACCGGGGACGTCGAGGGCGGGGGCGGTCCAGTCCGCGGCGAAGCCCTGGAGGCGTTCGCCGTCGACGATGCCCGGGGTGACGATCTCGCCCGCGGGCAGCCGCACCGCCGGCGGGCTGGCGATGCCGAGGCCGGAGCCGCCCTTGAGTGTGGGCACCGCGTTCACCGCCCAGCCGAGGCCACGCACGCCCTCGGTCCAGTAGAAGCCGCACGGATCGCGGTCGGGGTCGCCGTAGTCGCGGGGGCCCGCGTCGTCGCCGAAGAGCACCTGACGGGGGTCCTCGGTGCGCGAGGCCAGCATCAGCACCCGCTGCCTGCGCTGGGGCAGCCCGAACGCGCGCCCGTCGACGACGCGATAGGCCCAGGTGTAGCCGAGTTCCTCGAGCGCGGCGGTGATGTGGCGCATGGCCGCGCCACGGCCGAGCTGGAGCATGAAGGGGACGTTCTCGATCAGCAGCCAGCGCGGTCCGCGCTTGCGCCGGACCAGCCGGAACACCTCGTCGACCAGGCCGGAGCGGCGGCCGGTGATGCCCGCGGTGCGGCCGGCCTGGGAGAGGTCCTGGCAGGGGAAACCCGCCGCGACCAGCTCGGTGTTCGCGGGCAGCGAGCGTAATCGGGTGATATCGCCGTGCAGGGGGACATCGGGGAAACGGGCGGCGAGCACTCCCTGGGCGCCGGGGTCGATCTCACAGAGCAACTCGGTAGCCCAGCCGTTTCCGGCGAGGCCGAGTTCGAGCCCGCCGATACCGGCGAACAGCCCGACCATCCGAGTCAACGACCCTCCTGTGTTCCGTCAGCGCCGTGCGCTGCTCAGCGCCGCGTTCTCGCTCCGCGGCGAATTGTATCGGCCCACGCGAAGGCCGCTTCGGGCGCGAACGTGGGCCCGGCCACCCCGGCGGAAAATCGGTGGCCGCGGGCAGGGGTCCGATGCGACTCTGGAGACACCGAACTTGTCGGACCCAGATGCGAACATCACCTGGCGTCTGTTCCGGGAAACATCCATCCACCGGACATCAAGGGGGAACCTTGTCTGTCACATTGGACCTGGCGGCAGCCGAATCGGAGGCCGACAGATCGGAGCCGTCCACACAGCCACCGCGCGGGGGAATGCGGTCGCTGCGGCGGTTCCTGCCCTACCTACGCCCGTACCGGGTGCCGCTGATCGCCGCCAATGTGCTGGCCATCCTCGCCACCAGCACGGCGATTCTCATCCCGCTGCTGATCGCGAAGGTGATCGACGGTCCGCTCGCGCACCGGGATTTCTCCGGGCTGCTGTGGCCGGTGGCGCTGGTCTTCGCGCTCGGCGCGCTCGAATCGTTCGGGATGTGGGGCAGGCGCTGGCTGGTGTCCAAGCCGTCCACGCTGTTCGAGATCGCCATGCGCGCCAAGCTGTTCACCCAGTTGCAGGCGCTCTCGATCGGCAGGCACGACGGCTGGCAGTCCGGTCAGCTGCTCTCGCGCGCGGTCGACGACATGAGCGTCATCCGCCGGTTCGTCGCGTTCGCCGGGCCGTTCCTCGTGGTGCACATGGTGCTGTTGCCCACCGGGTTGTGCGCGCTGTTCGTGATGAATTGGCAAGTGGGACTGATCTTCACGGTCGTCTCGCTGCCGCTCACCGGCTTCTGCCTGCGGTTCGTCCGGCGCTTCGAGGTGGCGTCGCGGCGCTCGCAGGACCAGTCCGGTGACCTGGCGACCATCGCCCAGGAATCCGCCCAGGGCGTGCGCGTGCTCAAGGCGCTGGGGCGCGGCCGGTTCTTCGGCTCGCGGTTCACCGCGCTCTCGCGCGAACTGCAACGCACCGAACTGCAGAAGGTGCGCCTGGACGCCACGCTGTGGGCGGCCATGGTGACCTTCCCGACCGTCGCGATCGCGATCTCGCTCGGCGTGGGCGGCTACTCCGTGGTGCAGGGCTCGATGACGATGGGCACGCTGGTCGCGAGCATCACCCTGGCGACATTCCTGCAGTGGCCGATCATCTGGACCGGTTTCCTGCTGTCGGAGCTGTTCGAGGCGCGCACGGCCGCCGACCGGTTCTGGGAGATCATCGACACCCCGCTCGACATCACCGACCCGGAACACCCGGCCGCGCTGCCCGAGCGGGTGCGTGGCGAGCTGGTCATCGACCACGTTCGCTTCGCCTACCCTCGATCGGGCGAGGGCACCGATGCCGCGGTGCTCGACGACGTCTCCCTGCGGATTCGTCCCGGTGAGACGGTGGCGCTGGTCGGTGCGACCGGCAGTGGCAAGACCGCACTGCTGGAACTGATTCCACGGCTCTACGACGTGGGCGAGGGCAGCATCACCATCGACGGCGTCGACATCGCCACGCTGCGCCTGGCGGAGCTGCGCCGGGTGGTGACGGTGGCCTTCGAGGAGCCGGTGCTGTTCTCGGCCAGCGTGCGCGAGAACGTGGCACTGGGCGATCCGCGCGCCACCGACGCCGACGTTCGCCAGGCGCTGGACATCGCGCAGGCCACCGAATTCGTCGACGAACTGCCGTGGGGCCTCGACACCAGGATCGGTGAGCAGGGCATGAGCCTGTCCGGCGGCCAGCGGCAGCGGCTCGCGCTGGCCAGGGCGGTGCTCATCGGTGAGAACTCCGCCGAGCGCGGCCGGATCATGGTGCTCGACGATCCGCTCTCCGCGCTGGACGTGGAAACCGAAGAGCGCGTGCAGGACCGGTTGCGCAGCGTGCTCTCGGGCGCCACCACGCTGCTGGTCGCGCACCGGCCGTCCACAGCCGCGCTGGCCGACCGGGTGGCCCTGCTGGCCGACGGTCGCATCGTGGCCGAGGGTACCCACGAGAAACTGCTGCGCGGCAACGCGCGGTACCGCGAACTGATGGGAGGTGAATCATGACGACGAGTACGGAAACGGCCACAGCGCAGGATGTTCCGGAACGCGAAGCCGACTGGCGTGGCATCGCCAAGGAGGACGACGCGGTCACCGGCACCGGAAACCTGGTGCTGGCCGGGCGTTCCCGGCGGCTGCTGCTGGATCTGGTGCGGCCCTACCGCAAGCAGGCGCTGCTCACCTTCGTGCTGATCCTGCTCGACAACGCGGCCAAGGTCTCGCTGCCGCTGTTCATCGCCTACGGCCTCGATCACGGCATCAGCGCGGGCAGACAGGGCGACTGGACACCGCTGCTCGCGACGGTGGCCGGGTTCGCCGCGGTCACCCTCGCCTCGGGTGTCACCACCTACTGTTTCCTGCGGGCTTCGGGGTCGCTGAGCCAGAAGGTGCTGTTCGATCTGCGGGTGCGCGCGTTCCGGCACACCCAGCGGCTGAGTGTGTCGTTCCACGAGAACTACACCTCGGGCAAGGTCGTCACCCGGCTCACCAGCGATATCGAAACCCTGCAGGAACTGCTGGAGGGTGCGCTGAACCAGGCCTTCGGCGCGATCCTGTCGGTGGTCACCATCGCGGTGCTGCTGGTCTGGCTCGACCCGATGCTGGCCTCGATCGTGCTGCTCGGATTCGTGCCGCTGGTGCTGGTGACCCGGTGGGCGCAGCGGCGGCAGCGGGCGGGCTACCGGCGCACGCGCGGGGCGATCGCGCGGGTGATCGTGCAGTTCGTCGAGGCCATGAGCGGCATGCGGGCGGTGCAGGCGTTCCGGCGTGAGCACCGCAACGAGGAGGTGCTCGCCGCCGAGGACAGCGAGTACCAGCGGGCCACCGCCACCGCGATCCGCGGTATGGGCGACTACGTGGGCCTGTCGAACTTCATCGGCAAGCTGACCACGGTCATCGTGCTGCTCGTCGGTGCCTGGCAGGTGATGGAGGGCAACCTCGCCCTCGGCGTGCTCGCGGCCTACCTGCTCTACCTCGACCAGTTCTACGGTCCGCTCGACGAGCTCGCCCAGGTGTTCAACTCCTACCAGTCCGCCGCGGCGGCCCTGGAGAAGATCTCCGGCGTGCTCGAGGAGGAGCCGTCGGTGGCCGAGCCCGACGATCCGGTGGCGCTGCTGGAGGCGCGGGGCGAGGTGCGGATGGACCACGTCTGGTTCGGCTACCACGACACCCGAGTGCTGCCGGAGTTCGATCTGGACATCCCGGCGGGCCAGGTGGTGGCGCTGGTCGGCGCGACCGGCGCGGGCAAGTCGACGCTGGCCAAGCTGCTCACCCGGTTCTACGACCCGAGCGGCGGCACCGTCAGCCTGGACGGGGTGGATCTGCGCAGGCTCACCGACGCGGATCTGCGCAGGCACGTCGTGATGGTGACCCAGGAGGCCTACCTGTTCTCCGGAACCATCGCCGACAACATCCGTCTCGGCAGGCCCGACGCCTCGGACGCCGAGGTGCGCGCGGCGGCCGCGGCGGTGGGGCTGGACCGGTTCGTGGCGTCGCTGCCGGACGGGTACGACACCGATGTGCGGACCCGTGGCGGCAGGCTCTCGGCCGGTCAGCGGCAGCTGGTGGCCTTCGCGCGGGTGTTCCTGGCCGATCCGGCGGTGATCGTGCTCGACGAGGCCACCTCCAGCCTGGATATCCCGGGGGAGCGGCTGGTCCAGCACGCGCTGGAGACGCTGCTGCGCGACCGGACCGCGGTGATCATCGCCCATCGGCTCTCGACGGTGGCGATCGCCGACCGGGTGCTGGTGCTCGACGCGGGCCGGATCGTGGAGGACGGCGCACCGGCCGAGTTGATCGCCGGGCAGGGCCGATTCGCCGGTCTGCATGCCGCCTGGCGGGATTCGCTGGTGTGATGCGCCCGTGTTGTACGGCAGCGGGGCCGATGTCGCTTACCGTAGAGAGGTGACGTCCCCAGCCCCGGGCCCGGCCGCAGGCCCCTCCGAGATCCGACCGGCCTCCCGGTGGCCTTCGGTGCTCACCTGGCGTGCCCACGACAACACCCGGATGGAATCGGTGCGGGTGACGGTGAACGGGAACCGGATCAGGGCGGCGGGCCGGATGATCGGCAGCGCGGGCGACGAACATCCGGCCTTCAGCGCCTCCTACGACCTGGTCACCGACGAGGCCGGCGCCACCCGCAGGCTCTCGCTGCGCACCACCACCGCCGCGGGCGAGCGGCATGCCTCCATCTCGCGCGACGAGGAGAACTACTGGCTCGTCGACGCGGGCGGCAGCCATGTGCGCTCGACCTTCGGCGGCGCGCTCGATGTGGATGTGGTGCTGAGCCCGTTCTTCAACACGCTGCCCATCCGGCGGTTCGGGTTGCAGAACGCCGTGGGCGATGTGCAGGTGCCGGTCGTCTACGTGCGGCTGCCCGATCTGCTGGTGCAGGAGGCCGAACTCACCTACTCCAGCGCCGCCGACGGGATCAATGTGCTGTCCCCGGTCTCCAGCGCCACCCTCACGGTCGACCCGGAGGGATTCGTCCTCGACTACCCGGGGCTGGCCGAACGCGTCTGAATCCCGGTCGCGTCCGCGCTCCCGGCTGTGCCGCTAGAGCGAGCGCAGCACCCCGCCGCGCTGACCCGCCCGCCACAGTTCGCCCAGCCAATCGCCTTCTCCCGGCGTCACGCCGGTGATCTCCCACCGCTCGCGCCGGTCGTAGGCGGTGCGCCCGCGGTAACCCTCCTCGACGAGTTCACCGAGCGTCCTGTCGGCGCGCAGCGATTCCCGCGCGGTGACCAGGGCGGCGATGGTCTCGTCGAGTACCCGGCCCAGCGCGGTGCCGTTGGGCTCGCAGATGGCGCGCACCAGGTCGGGCGCGGTCCCGGCGACGCGGGTGCCGTCGCGGAACGAACCGGCCGCCAGGCCCAGTGCCAGTGCCCCGCCGTCGGCACCGGCGGCGGCCAGCGCCTCGGCCAGGACGTGCGGCAGGTGCGAGATCCGCGCGACGGCCTGGTCGTGCTCGGCCGCGATCACCGGCACCACCACCGAGCCGCAGTCCAGCGCCAGCCGCACGACCCTGATCCACGGCTCGACCCGGGTGCCCTCGTCCACACCGACCGCCCACACGGCATCGCGGAACAGCTCGGGATCGGTTGCCGCCCAGCCTGATTCGGCTGTCCCGGCCATCGGATGACCACCCACGTAGTTCGCGTCGAGCCCCTGCGCGCGTACCGCGTCGGCGACCGGTTGCTTGATGCTCACCACGTCCGTGAGCGGGCAATTCGGTGCTTGCGTGGTGATGGCGGTGAGGATGGTGGCGACCGCGGGCATCGGCACCGCGAGGACCAGCAGCGCGTCGGTATCGGCGGCCCGGCGCAGGACCGTTTCCAGCTCGCCTGTGACGTCGAAACCGTCGCGACGCGCCGCCGCGGCACCCGAATCGGAACGGTTGTAGCCGAACGCCTCGTACCCCGCCGCGACGGCGGCGCGCAGCAGTGAGCCGCCGATCAAACCGGTGCCGAGGACGCAGACAGCGCCGCGCTGGTCGAGAGTCATCGGAACAGATTGGCACACGAGTTCATCATTACGGGCGGGACAGACTACCGTTTGGTCCATGGCAGCACAGCGCTCGGGCACGAACAGGGCGACGTCGGACGACGACTTCGACGTCGAAGGGTTCGCAGTGGCGGTGGTCCGCGAAGAAGGCACCTGGCGGTGTAGTCCGCTCACCAGCGATGCCCTGCACGATCTGTCGGTCGCCGAGACCGAACTGAAGGCATTGCGCAGCTCGGGCGCGGTATTCGGGCTGCTCGACGTCGACGACGAGTTCTTCGTCGTGGTGCGTCCGGCACCGAGCGGCACCCGGCTGCTCGTCTCCGACGCCACCGCGGCGATCGACTACGACATCGCCGCCGATGTCCTCGACGCGCTCAATGTCGAGATCCCCGACATCGACCCCGACGACCTCGACGACGTCGAACCGTGGGAAGAGGGCGACCTGGGCGTGCTGGCCGACCTCGGCCTGCCCGAACCGGTGCTCAGCGTGATCCTCGCCGAGACCGACCTCTACCCCGACGAGCAGCTCGGCATGATCGCCCAGCGTCTCGGTTTCGCCAACGAATTCGCGGCGGTGCTGGACAAACTGCCCCGGTGACCACCGAGCAGGACATGATGCGCGCCGCGATCGCCGCGGCCGCCGACGCCGACCCGCGCGATGTGCCGGTCGGCGCCGTCGTGTTCGACGCCGACGGGCGCGAGCTGGCCCGCGCTAGCAATGCCCGCGAGGCCACCGGCGATCCGACCGCGCACGCCGAGGTGCTGGCCCTGCGCGCCGCGGCCGCCGTGCACGGCGACAGCTGGCGGCTCGAGGGCGCCACGCTGGCCGTCACGCTCGAACCGTGCACGATGTGCGCGGGCGCGCTGGTGCTGGCACGGGTCGACAAGCTGATCTTCGGTGCCTGGGAACCCAAGACCGGCGCCGTCGGCTCGCTCTGGGACGTCGTGCGTGACCGCAGGCTCAACCACCGCCCGCAGGTGCGCGGCGGAATCCTGGAGACCGAGTGCGTGGCCCTGCTCGACGATTTCTTCCGAAACCAGCGCTGACCTGCCGATTTAACGATCCGGGCAGCACTCCGGTATCGTAGTCGGCGGTGGCGTGTCCGAGCGGCCTAAGGAGCACGCCTCGAAAGCGTGTGACGGGTAACCCCCGTCCGAGGGTTCAAATCCCTCCGCCACCGCCAGAAGACCCCTTCACCTGTTAGTCCAGGTGAGGGGGTCTTTTTCGTGCTATGCGGTGGCTTGAGGCGACGATGTCAGGGACGTGACGGTTCGGTACGCGCCGTCGATCAGATCGCGGATCGACGCGAGGTAGGTGGTGATGGATTTCAGGCTCTTCGACAGCTGGGTGAGGAGTTTCGCCACGATGGCGGTGTCCTTCGCGATCCGTGCCGTCGCCTGGGCGATGACCAGCGGGGTGGCGGTGCCGAGCGAGGCCAGTTCCTCGATCGCCCAGCTCACCAGGGCGCCCGCCAGGGAGCCGAGCAGGTCGCGGACCGCGGTGCGCACGCCGTTGACCAACTCGGCCGCGGCGGTGGTCAGTGTCGACAGAGCCTCCGCGCCCTTGCTCATGACCTGGGTGAGGGTCGTGAGGCTGGCGCCGAGCGTGCGGTAGGCGTCGCCCGCAGCGCCGGACCAGTCGGCGGTCTCGTTCTTGATCGAGGACGCCAGGTTCGTCGCCGACTGCGACAGGCTGGTGCCGACGTTCGTCCACGATTGCGCGTAGGACTTGATCAGGTCGGGATCGCCGGCCAGGGAGTTGAACGCCTCCCGCACCGGTTTGACGTGTTCGAGCATCCAGGTGACGAGCTGACCGGCCACGTAACCGATCGGGTCCATGCCCGCGGCCAGACCGTCGAGACCCACGGCGACCACGCCGAGCGCCTGCAGGCCCATGTCGTCCTTGTCGATGCCTTCGAGGACGGTGTTGATGCCCTCGAACAGGGTGATGCCCTTGTCCGCGTCGGCGCCCTCGGTGCCGACGATCAGGCCACCGAGCGCGCTGCCCTGGAGTTCGGTCTTCGAGGCGATGAGATCGTTGGTCACTTCTGGCCGCCCGAGATGCCGTCGAGGAAGTCGGTGATCTCGTCGCGCAAGGTGTCGATCGATTTGCCGAATCCGGCGTCCACCTGGTCGATCACACCGGCGGCGAAGCGTAATTTGTCGCCCGCGCTGTGCAGGGAGACGCCGAGCGCGGTGAGTGCCCCGGCCTCGACGCCCTGTAAGCCCTGGAGCATGAGGGCGACCGGCTGGCCGTAGACGCCGTAGCCGTCGGTGCTCATCGTCAGGTAGCGAGCGGCGTCCGCGGCCTTCTCGATCTCGTCTCCGTAGGCGTCGATCGCCGTCGCGTGTCGCCGCACCTCATCGGTGTCGATATCGAAAGTCGTCATCACCTGTTCCGTTCGCGCGCGTCGCCGGGCCTGCCGGCGGGGAAGTTCCCTTTCTCTGTATCTGACGCATGACCGACCGGTTCGGTTCCATCTGGTTGGGATTCAGGCGGCTACCGGCGGTGGTAGTGATGGATGCGTCTGCGCACGACTTCGGTCAGGACGGCCGCGTCCGCGGTGGGGATGGTGAAGGCGGGCAGGTTGGGGTTGGTAGTCGACAGCAGGATCGCGGTGGAGATCTTGTTGTTGTAGAGGGGTGTGCCGTCGGGGGCGATGAACCAGCGGTGCCGGGTGTACCCCGGGGGGAATGTCCAGAGGGTCACATCACGAATGTGGTCGAATGGCAGCTCGAGCAGGGTGACATCGTTCTCCACGCCGAAATAGAAGCCTTGCCAGTTTGATCTTGTCGGCCGCTCGGGTCGCATGGTCCACGAGCGAAGCGAAATCCTGTCGGCTGCGAGGTAGACCCGGACGAGGACCAGCAGACTCCTGTCGTCGTATCCGCCGTCGGCGTGGAGGTCGATTTCGTCGTCGGACTCGGCACGGTACAGGGCATCTGCTGGATGGACGGATATTCCGGCCTTTCCGGCGAGGAACAAGCTCACGCGGCGGACGACGAAGGCCAGGACCGCGAGGACCGGCAGAATGGGCCAGCCGCGGAATCCCAGGAAGCAGGCCAGCGCGGACTCGATGAGGAGAATCCATGCCTGCGCCCGGATTCCGTCCGATGCCCGATACCACGCGTCCATGGGCCACAGCCCGCGCCGTAGGCGCCGGAGGGCGAGAAGCGGGGGTATCACGACGGCAAGGACGTGGAGCGGAAGCACTGCGAACAGGATCGGTGTCGGCGCGCCCATCAGCCCGATCGCCAGGACACCCAGGGAAGAGGTCGCCGCCACCACGCTCGGCAGCACGACGAAAGCGAGGCGTAGTCTCCGGACGGCTTCCGGCCAGGTTCGTTGGAGAATGGCGTCGGTGAACTGGTCGCCGACCCACGGAGGCGCGGTCGGCAGAATCATGATCGGCTGTCCCCCACACGATCAAACTGCCGCACCGGATCGTGGTTGGCAAATCGGATCTGGTGCGATATCCACAGCGGGCCTGCACCGCTGTGGTGCGTAATAGACTGGTAGTACCGAAATCCGGGAAGGAACGATGATTATGCGCGGGCGACAGCCGCCACCCGCGAAGTCCGGGATCGGGCTCGGGGGGAAGCTCTTGGTTCTCGTCGTACTGGGCTGGGTGGCCGTCGGGCTGCTCGCGGCAGGTCAGCGGCACTATTTCGCCAAGCTGCCGCGCGAGTGCTCGGATTGGGCGACCATCGCGGTGACGGCCGCGGCCGGCCCGGCCAACTACATCGGCCTGAACCCGAAGGTCAGCGAGTGCGAGGTCCCGCAACCCAGCGAGTGACATGGGCGGCTGGCGCCGCGGGGTTTTCGGCCCCTTGGGCCTCACATCCGAGGGGCGATACTCCGGCTTCGCCGTTACGTCTCGCCCCTCGGATGCGAGGCGGCCGAAAACCCTTGGTGGTCAGGAATTGACGGGTACGGCCACCTTGTCGCGGTTCTGGATCTCGCGCAGTTTCGCGCCCTCGACATCGATGTCGGGGACGATCTTGTCCAGCCACTGGGGCATCCACCAGGCCCACTTGCCCAGCAGGACCAGCAGGGCCGGGATGAGGATCATCCGGACGACGAAGGCGTCCAGGGCCACGCCGGCAGCCAGGGCGAAGCCCATGGACTTGGCGGTGACATCGGTTTCCAGCAGGAACGAGCCGAACACCGAGATCATGATGATCGCGGCGGAGGTGACCACGCGGGCGCCGTGGTGGTAGCCCTTGATGACCGCGTCGGTCGGGTCGGCGCCGTGTACGTATTCCTCGCGCATGCGGGTCACCAGGAACACCTGGTAGTCCATGGCCAGGCCGAACACCAAGCCGATCAACATGATCGGCAGGAAGCTGACCAGCGGATGCGGATCGCTGATCAGGCCGAACTTGCCCTCCTGGAAGATCAGCACGGTCGCGCCGAAGGTGGCCGCCATCGACAGCAGGAAGCCGAGGGCGGCGGTGAGCGGTACCAGGATCGAGCGGAACACCAGGATCAGCAGGATGAACGCCGCGCCTGCCACGATCGCCATGTAGGGCACGATCTTGCTCAGCAGGACATGGTCAATGTCGGCGTAGATGGCGGTGGTGCCGGTGATGCCGTAGGACATCCGGTACTGCTCGTTGAGGTCGGACTCGGCGTCGCGGGCCGACTGCACCAGATCCTTGGTGGACTGGTCGTTGGGGCCGGAGCGGGGGATGCCGTTGATCAGCGCGCCCGCGCCGTCCTGGCTCATCTGCGGCTCGGTGACCAACTCCATGTCCGGGTAGGACGCGAGCTTCTCGCGCAGCGCGGTCAGTGCGGCGGCGCGCTGGTCGGCGGGGGTGTCGCTGAGGTCGACAGCGATCTGGAGCACGCCGTTGCTGCCCTCGCCGAAGCCCTCGGTGCGCAGGTCGTAGGCCTTGCGCACGGTGGTGGTCTTGGCCATGCTGTCCTCGCCGGGCAGGCCGAGGTTCAGGTTGAGCGCGGGCGCGGCGAGCAGGCCGAGTACCACGATGGCCAGCACCATGGTCACCGCGGGGAACTTGGCGATCAGCCGGGCGACGCGGGTGCCGTTGCTGACGACGTTGTCGTCCTCGGGATCGTGCTGGGCGACCAGCGGCAGCTTCGGCTTGAACAGCGCCTTGCCGAACGCGCCGAGCAGCGCGGGCATCAGGGTGATGGCGGTGAGCACGGCGAACGCGGCCGCGACCGCGCCACCCAGACCCATGAACGTCAGGAACCGGACCCCGACGATGCTCAGGCCCACCAGCGCGATGATCACGGTGAGCCCGGCGAACACGACCGCCGAACCCGCCGTGCCCAGCGCGGTACCCGCGGCTTCTTCGGCCGAGTCCTGCACGGCCAGTTCGTGTTTGTAGCGCGAGACGATGAACAGCGCGTAGTCGATCGAGAGCGCGATGCCGATCATCGAGGCGAGGAAGGTGGTGAAGCTGGGCACCGACAGCACCGAGGTGGACAGGAAGATCAGCGAGGTCGCCGCGCCCAGGCCGACGATGGCGGTGATGATCGGCACGAACGCCGCGACGATTGCGCCGAAGGCCACCACCATCACCACCAGGGCCACGGCCATACCGATCATCTCGGACTTGCCCGAGGGCATCTCCTGCTCCATCGCGATGGTGCCGCTGATCTCGACGGTGAGCCCGGCCTGGCGGGCGGCGTCACCGGCGGCGTAGGCGGCGTCGCGGTCCTCGGCGGTGATGTCGGCGAAATCGGTGATGGTGAACGGGACGCTGAAGTAGGCGACCGTCTCCGGCGCGGTCTTGTTCAGCACGTTCAGCGGCGCGGCGCTACAGGTCGAGGGGTCGGGTTGCGCGGTGAGACAGCCCATTTCCTCGGTGGCGGTGATCGGGTCGACGATCGGTTCGCTGTGGTCGACGATGCCGAGCTGCTCTAGCCTGCCGATCAGCGCGGCCACCTGTTCGCGGTTGGCCGGGTCGGTGAGCTTCTGCCCGGCGGGCGCGCCGATGACATACGTGCCGGTCACCGCGTCGAAGGCGAAGGCCTCGGACATACCGGGGAAGTGCTGGTCGAGGATTTCGGTGGCCCGTTCCGAGGGGAGGTTGGGCATGCTGAAGTCGTCGGTCATCGGTTTCTGCAGCTGGGCGCCGAGGCCGCCGAGTACCAGAAAACAGATCAACCAGACGGGCAGCACGATCCACTTGCGGCGAAAGGCCAGCTTGCCCCACCGGTACAGATAGACGGACACGGTTTTCTCCTCGCGATGAGCGGATCTGGAGATACAGCCGGGTCGAGCTAAGTCCTGAGTCTGCTGCCCAGCCACCGTGAGATCAAGGACCCTGGCGCGGAAACGACGCGACCCCCGCACTCGGGGGAGTGCGGGGGTCGCGAACTTCACGCGGGGATCAGCTGACCGTCACCGGCTGCTTCACCGTCTCTGCGTTCTGGTTGCGCAGCTGCTCGAGCTTGGCGCCCTCGACGTCGATGTCGGGCAGGATGCGGTCGAGCCACTTCGGGATCCACCAGGACCACTTGCCCATGATCACCAGCAGCGCGGGCACGATCACCATGCGGACGACGAACGCGTCGATGGCGACACCGGCGGCCAGCGCGAAACCGAAGGACTTCGCGGTGACATCGGTTTCCAGGATGAAGGAACCGAACACCGAGATCATGATGATCGCGGCCGAGGTCACCACGCGGGCACCGTGGTGGTAGCCCGAGACCATCGCGTCCTTGGGCGACTTGCCGTGCACGAACTCCTCGCGCATGCGGGTCACCAGGAACACCTGGTAGTCCATCGCCAGACCGAACACCAAGCCGATCAGCATGATCGGCATGAAGCTGACCAGCGGTTGCGGGTCCTCGATCAGGCCGAAGGTGCCCTCCTGGAAGATCAGCACCGTCGCGCCGAAGGTGGCCGCCATGGAGAGCAGGAAGCCGAGCGCGGCGGTGAGCGGCACCAGGATCGAGCGGAACACCAGGATCAGCAGGATGAACGCGGCACCGGCCACGATCGCCAGGTACGGCAGGATCTTGCTCAGCAGCACGTGGTCGACATCGGCGTAGATGGCGGTGGTGCCGGTGATGCCGTACTCCATGCCGTACTTCTCGTGCAGGTCGGCTTCGGCGCCACGGGCCTCGGCCACCAGATCCTTGGTGTCCTGGTTGTTCGGGCCCTGCTTGGGCACGCCGTTGAGCATGGCGCCCTGCTTGGACTCGTTGAACTGCGGCGCGGTGACGTAGTCCATCTGCTCGTAGGAGGCGAGCTTGTCGCGCAGCGCGTTGACCGCTTCCTCGCGCTGGGCCTCGGGCACCGCGGTGAGATCCGCGACGACCATCAGCACGCCGTTGCTGCCCTCGCCGAAGCCCTCGGTGCGCAGGTCGTAGGCCTTACGCACGGTGGAGGTCTTGGGCAGGCTGTCCTCGCCGGGCAGGCCGAGGTTCAGGTTGGCCGCGGGCGCGGCCAGCGCGCCGAGCGCGAGCACCGACAGGATCAGCGCGACCCACGGGGCCTTGCCGATCAGGCGGGCGAAACGCTGGCCGTTGGTGACCGAGTTCTCGTCCTCGGGATCGTGCTGGGCGACCAGCGGCAGCTTCGGCCGGAACAGGTACTTGCCGAAGGCGCCCATCAGCGCGGGCATCAGGGTGATGGCGGTGAGCACGGCGAAGCCCGCCGCGATGGCGCCACCCAGACCCATGAAGGTCAGGAACTGCACGCCGACGATGCCCAGCGCGCCGAGCGCGATGATGACGGTGAGACCGGCGAACACCACGGCCGAGCCGGCGGTGCCCAGCGCAGTACCCGCGGCTTCTTCGGCCGAGTCACGCACGGCCAGTTCGTGCTTGTAGCGCGAGACGATGAACAGCGCGTAGTCGATCGACAGCGCGATACCGATCATCGAGGCCAGGAAGGTGGTGAAGCCGGGCACCTGCATGACCGAGGTGCCGAGCATGATCAGCGAGGTCGCCGCGCCGAGGCCGACGATGGCGGTGACGATCGGGACGACCGCCGCGACGAGGGCACCGAAGGCGACCACCATCACGACCAGGGCCACGCCCATGCCGATCATCTCGGACTTGCCGCTGGGCTGTTCCTGGGTCATCGCGACCGAGCCGCTGACCTCGACGGTCAGGCCGGCGTGCCGGGCGTCGGCGCCGACCTCGTAGGCGGCGTCGCGGTTGGCCTCGGTGACATCGGTGACGGTGTCGATCGCGAAGGGCACGTTCAGGATCGCGACCGTGTTCGGCGCGGTGTCACTCAGCACGTTGAGCGGGGCGCCCGAACACTGCGACGGGTCGGGCGCGGCCAGGCAGCCCATCTTCTCGGCGACCTCGACCGGGCTCATCAGCGGCTTGCTGTGGTCGACGATGTCGAGCTCGGTGAGCTTGGCGATGAAGGCGTCGATCGCGGCGCGGTTGGCCGGGTCGGTGAGCTTCTGGCCCTCCGGCGCGCCGATGACGTAGGTACCGGCGACGGCGTCGAGCGCGAACTGCTCGGACATCCCGGGGAAGTGCTTGTCGAGGATCTCGTTGGCGCGCGCCGAGGGGAGCTCGGGCATGCTGAAGTCATTGCTCATCGGCTTGCTGAGCGCGGCACCCGCGCCGCCCAGCAGCAGGAACAGCAGCAACCAGACCGGCAACACGATCCATTTACGGCGGAAAGCGAACTTTCCCCATCTGTACAGGTATACGGACACGTGCCCCGCCTCCACATCGTCGTTTGTCTTTGCCTACCGTGCGGTAGGTAGACTACCGATCAGTTAAGTGGAGAGGCAACCTCGATTTATTGGGGGTGGCCGCGGGTCACACCGAATGATGGGAGGATTGGCGCATGACTGCCCGAGACGCCGTCGACACCGTTTCCGCAGGTGGCGGCACCAAGCAGGCGATCCGCGACGCCGCGGTCCAGCTTTTCGCCGCCAAAGGTTTCGAGCAGACCAGTTTGCGCGAGGTCGCCGATGTGGTGGGAATCACCAAGGCCTCGCTCTACTACCACTACGCCTCGAAGCTGGACCTGCTGCTGGCGATCATCGACCCGATCATCGACCACATGCGCGACATCGTCACCGACATCGACGCCGTGCCCTACGACAACGAGGGCATCCGCGCGGTACTGCGCACCTACTTACGCGGGATGATCCGCCATCGCGACGCGGGCGCGCTGTGCGTGCGCGACACCGCCGCCATCGTCAACGCAATCGCCGATCGCTACCCCGACCTGATGGAACCCACCCGTGAGCTGCGGATGTGGCTGGCCGGGCCGGAGCCGACACAGGAGTCGAAACTGCGTGCCTCCGCCGCGATCGAGGTGCTCGGGGTGGCGCTGCTGTCGAGCGAGCTGGCCCCCGGCGCCAGCGACGAGATGGTCGAGAAGACCCTCCTGGACGCGGCCACCTGCGTCCTGACCGCGTGCGGCACCGCGTAAGTTCGAGCACGTGCATATCACCGCCAGGGTCGATTTCGCGGTGCGAACGCTACTCGAGCTCGCCGCGGCCGACGGAGTCGTCAAAGCCGAGGCCATCGCGGCCGCCGCGCAGATCCCGCCCAAGGTGCTCGAATCGGTGCTGGCCGAGTTGCGTCGCGCCGAACTCGTGCTGAGCAGGCGTGGGCCCGACGGCGGCTACCGGCTCGGCAGGCCCGCCACCGAGATCTCGGTGGCCGACGTGATCCGCGCGGTGGAGTCGCCACTGGCATCGGTGCGCGGGCAGCGTCCCGAGGACGTGCGCTACCCCGGCGCGGCCGAACCCTTGCAGCGGGTGTGGATCGCGCTGCGCGTCAATATCCGCGCGGTGCTGGAGAACGTGTCGATCGCCGACATCGCCGCCGACGATTTGCCGGGGTTCGTCGCCGAGCTGGTCGCCGACCCCGGCGCCTGGGTCCGGCGCGAGCCGCGCACCCCCGCCGGCGCCTGATTCATCGCCTGTTCGAGCTTGTCCATAGCGAAGGTAAAAGTCGGGGGCGTGCGCGAACGGCACGCGGTAGCCTGCGTCCATCATGTTGATCTCCCTGCTGCGGACCTACCTGGCCCCGTACCGCGCCCAGCTGGCCGGGGTCCTCGTACTCCAGCTGATCTCGGTCATCGCGATGCTCTACCTGCCCAGCCTCAACGCCGACCTCATCGACAACGGCGTCACCCAGGGCGATATCGGCTACATCTGGACCACCGGCCTGTGGATGCTGGCGGTGAGCTGCGTGCAGATCGTGGCCTCGGCGGCGTCGGTGTACTTCGGCGCGCAGGCGGCGATGGGCGCGGGCCGGGACATGCGCGGCGGGGTGCTGCACCGGGTGGAGACGTTCTCCGCGCGCGAGGTCGGCATGTTCGGCGCGCCCTCGCTGATCACCCGCTCCACCAATGACATCCAGCAGGTCCAGCTGCTGATCGTCATGTCGGTGACCATTCTGGTGATGGCCCCGATCATGTGTGTCGGCGGCATCATCATGGCGCTGCGCGAGGACCTCGGGCTGTCCTGGCTGCTGCTCATCGCGGTGCCCGCGCTGGCTCTGGCGATGGGCACCATCGTGGCCAGGATGGTGCCCGGATTTCGGCAGATGCAGGAGCGCATCGACGGGGTGAACCGGGTGCTGCGCGAGCAGATCACCGGTATCCGGGTGGTGCGCGCGTTCGTGCGCGAGCGGCAGGAGATCTGGCGTTTCGGCACCGCCAACCGTTCGCTCACCGACGCCTCGCTGCGCGTGGGCAAGCTGATGGCGCTGATGTTCCCGACCGTGATGTTGATCAGCAATCTGACCGCCGTCGCGGTGATCTGGTTCGGCGGACACCACGTCGACAACGGCACCATGCAGATCGGCTCGCTCACCGCGATGCTGTCCTACATCATGCAGATCCTGATGGCCGTCATGATGGCCTCGTTCCTGGCGATGATGGCCCCGCGCGCGGCGGTCTCGGCCGACCGGATCGGCGGGGTGCTCGACACCGAGTCCTCGGTGCGACCGCCGCGACAGCCGCAGCCCTTCGCCGGTGACCCGGCCACCGTCGACCTGCGCTTCGCCGAATTCGCCTTCCCCGGCGCGGAGAAGCCGGTGCTGCGCGCCATGCGATTCACCGTCGAACCGGGCACGACCACCGCGATCGTGGGGTCCACCGGATCGGGCAAGACGACCTTGCTCAATCTGATCCCGCGACTCATCGATGTCACCGACGGCGCGGTCTACGTGGGCGGCACCGACGTGCGCCACGCCGACCTGGAGGCGTTGCGCGCCGAGATCGGCCTGGTGCCGCAGCGGGCCTATCTGTTCTCCGGCACCATCGCCACCAACCTGCGCTACGGCAAGCCCGAGGCCACCGACGCGGAACTGTGGGCCGCGCTCGAGGTCGCCCAGGCGGCCGATTTCGTGCGCGAGATGCCGCAGGGCCTCGACACCCCCGTCGCCCAGGGCGGCACCACGGTCTCCGGCGGGCAGCGGCAGCGGCTGTGTATCGCCCGCGCGCTGGTGCGCAAACCGCGCATCTACCTGTTCGACGACTCGTTCTCCGCGCTCGACGTGGCCACCGACGCCCGGCTGCGCGCGGCGCTGAAGCCCGAGACCGCCGACGCCTCGGTGATCATCGTGGCCCAGCGCATCCAGACCATTCGCGACGCCGACCAGATCGTCGTCCTGGAGGACGGCGCCATGGCGGGCATCGGCACCCATGACCAATTGATGCAGCGATGTCCGGAATACCGCGAGATCGTCGAGTCCCAGCTCAGCGCGGAGGAGGCTCGATGAGGCCCGGCGGACCCGTTCCCGGCGCACCGGGGACCAAGGCCAAATCGTTCGGCCCGTCGCTGAAGCGGCTGCTGCGCAGGCTCGCCCCCGAACGGGTGTACGTGGGCACGATCCTCGCCCTGGTGATCACCTCGGTGGTGCTCAACACGCTGGGCCCGTATCTGCTCGGCAAAGCCACCAACCTGGTCTTCGACGGCTTCGTCGGCAAGCAGCTCGAACCGGGGCTCACCAAGGACCAGACCGTCGAGATGCTGCGTCAGCGGGGGGAGAACACCCGCGCCGACATGCTCTCGGCGATGGACGTGATCCCCGGTACCGGCATCGACTTCGACGCGGTGCGCCGGGTGCTGCTGCTGGTGCTCGTCCTCTATATCGCCGCCGCGCTGTTCGGCTGGTTGCAGGGCTACCTGCTCAATATCGTCATCAACCGCACGGTCAAGCGTCTGCGCGACGAGGTGGAGAACAAGCTGCACCGGCTGCCGCTGCGCTACTTCGACACCGCCCCGCGCGGTGACGTGCTCAGCCGCGTCACCAACGATGTCGACAATGTCTCGCAGAGCCTGCAGCAGACCATGAGCCAGCTGCTGAACTCGCTGTTCACCGTGGTCGGCATCCTGATCATGATGTTCTGGATCTCGCCGCTGCTGGCGCTGATCGCGCTGCTCACCGTGCCCGCGGCGATCGTGGTCACCGCGCAGATCGCCAAGCGGTCCAAGCCGCACTTCGTCGACCAGTGGAAATACACCGGCGAGGTGAACGCCTCGGTGGAGGAGGCCTACACCGGCCACGAGATCATCACCGCGTTCGGCCGCGGCCGCGAGGTGGGCGCCGAGTTCGACAAGCGCAACCGCAAGCTCTACGACGCCAGCTTCAAGGCGCAGTTCATCTCCGGCCTGATCATGCCCGCGATCATGTTCCTCGGGAACGTGAACTTCGTGTTCATCGCGCTGGTCGGCGGGCTGCGGGTGGCCACCGGCAATCTGTCGCTGGGCGAGGTGCAGGCCTTCATCCAGTACTCGCGCCAGTTCAGTCAGCCGCTCACCCAGATCGGCGCGATGGCCAACCTGCTGCAATCCGGTGTGGCCTCGGCCGAGCGCATCTTCGAGATCCTCGACGCCGAGGAACAGAGCCCGGACCCGCTGGTGGAGAACCCGCGCCCGGTGGATCGCGGGCGGGTGGAGTTCGAGGCGGTGTCGTTCGGGTACGAGCCGGACACGCCGATCATCGAGCGGCTCTCGCTGGTCGCCGAGCCCGGGCACGTGATCGCCATCGTCGGGCCGACCGGCGCGGGCAAGACCACGCTGGTGAACCTGCTGATGCGCTTCTACGAACTCGACGCGGGCACCATCACCATCGACGACGTCGACATCACCACCATCACCCGCGACCACCTGCGCTCACGCATCGGCATGGTGCTGCAGGACACCTGGCTGTTCAAGGGCACCATCCGCGAGAACATCGCCTACGGCAACCCGGACGCCACCGAGGACGACTTCCTCGCCGCGGCCCGCGCCGCCTACGTCGACCGGTTCGTGCACGTGCTGCCCAACGGCTACGACACCGTCATCGACGAGGAGGGCGGCGGGGTGAGCGCCGGTGAGAAGCAGCTCATCACCATCGCCCGCGCCTTCCTGGCCAAACCGTCGATCCTGGTCCTGGACGAGGCCACCAGCTCGGTCGACACCCGCACCGAGTCGCTGGTCCAGCACGCCACCGCGGCCCTGCGCCGCGACCGCACCAGTTTCGTCATCGCGCACCGGCTCTCGACCATCCGCGACGCGGACCTGATCGTGGTGATGGACAAGGGCCGCATCGTCGAGCAGGGCACCCACGAGCGCCTGCTCGAGGACCGCGGCGCGTACTACAACCTCTACAACGCCCAGTTCGCGGCGGCCGAACTGTAGGGACCGGGGCTCGGCCCGCCCATCGTCGGCTGGCACGATGGGCGGGTGGCTGATACCAGCGAGTTCGCGTTCAAGGTCGGTGCCCGGCTCGATGGTGGGCGGCACGGCCGGACCGGGGTGATCAGTACCCCGCACGGCGAGATCGCCACGCCCGCCTTCATTCCGGTCGGGACCAAGGCGTCGGTGAAGGCGGTGCTGCCGGAGACGATGAAGGACCTCGGCGCGCAGGCGCTGCTGGCCAACGCCTATCACCTGTATCTGCAACCGGGCTCCGACATCGTGGACGCGGCCGGCGGGCTGGGCCGGTTCATGAACTGGGCGGGGCCGACGTTCACCGACAGCGGCGGGTTCCAGGTGATGTCGCTGGGGGTGGGGTTCAAGAAGGTACTGGCGATGGAGGCCGTCGACATCCGCTCCGATCAGGTGATCGCGGCGGGCAAGGAGCGCCTGGCCACCGTCGACGACGACGGCGTCACCTTCCGCTCACACCTGGACGGCTCCAGGCACCGCTTCACCCCCGAGGTGTCGATGGGCATCCAGCACGAGCTCGGCGCCGACATCATGTTCGCCTTCGACGAGCTCACCACGCTGATGAACACCCGTGGCTACCAGGAGAAATCGCTCCAGCGCACCCACGAATGGGCCCAGCGCTGCATCGACGAACACGAACGGCTCACCCTCGCCCGCGCCCATCGCCCCTACCAGGCGCTGTTCGCGGTGATCCAGGGCGCGCAGTACGAGGACCTGCGGCGCAAGGCCTGTCGCGACCTGGAGACGATCCGCGGCGCGCAGGGCACCGAATTCGACGGCTACGGCATCGGCGGCGCGCTCGAGAAGCACAATCTGGGCACCATCGTGGGCTGGTGCTGCGACGAGCTGCCCGAGGCCAAGCCCCGGCACATGCTCGGCATCAGCGAACCCGAGGACATGTTCACCGCCGTCGAGAACGGCGCCGACACCTTCGACTGCGTGAACCCCTCGCGGGTGGCGCGCAACGCGGCCATCTACGTCGACGAGGGCCGGTTCAACATCAACACCAGCCGCTTCCGCCGCGATTTCACCCCCATCGACGAGAACTGCGACTGCTATACCTGCGCGCACTACACCCGCGCCTACCTGCACCATCTGTTCAAGGCCAAGGAGATGCTCTCGGCCACGCTGTGCACGATCCACAACGAGCGCTTCACCGTCCGCCTCGTCGACCGCATCCGGGAGAGCATCGACGGCGGCTACTTCGACGAGTTCAAGGCGGAGTTCCTCGGCCGCTGGCAGGGCCGGATCAAGGCGCCGGGGCTGTAGCGGCGGAGCCCACCCCGCTCCGCCGCCGGCAGCGTCAGTCGTGCAGCGCGTCGACCGGGGCGGGACCGTAGCCCGGTTCGGCCTTCTTGAGGAACGCGATGACGCGGTAGGTGATGGGCATGACCAGCACCTCGACCAGCGTCTTCCAGACGAAGCCCACGATCACGTAGTTCACGAACGTCTGCCAGGAGTCGATGCCGATGGCGGTCGCGGCGATGGAGCAGAAGATCAGGGTGTCGGCGAACTCGCCGATCACGGTGGAGCCGATCAGCCGGGCCCACAGATGCTTCTCCTTGGTGCGTTCCTTGATCAGCACCAGGGTGGCCGAGTTGAGCAGCTGACCCACGAAGTACCCGGCCAGGCCGGCCAGCACCAGCTGCGGGGTGGTGCCGAGGACGGTGCGCAGCGCCTCCTGGTTCTCGTAGAACCCAGCGGGCGGCAGCTGGATGGTCACCCAGAAGCACGCGACGGTCAGCAGCAGCGCGCCGAAACCGGTGTAGATGGCGTGGCGGGTGGCGCGGAAGCCGTAGACCTCGCTGAGCACATCGCCGAGGATGTAGGCCAGCGGGAACAGGAAGAAGGCGCCGTCGGTGACCAGCGGCAGGATCTGCACCGGGCCGAGGCTCACCGAGAGATCGGTGAACAGTTCCACGCCCTTGGTGGCGCAGATGTTGGAGATGATCAGCGTCGCGGTGAAGAACGCGACGATCACCGGATAGAACCCCCGCGCGGCCTGGGCGAATGCCGCGTGTTCCGGCGCGGGGCGCCCAGATCCGGCGGGTTTGTCGAGCGAGTTTGCATCAGTCACGGGGTCTATCCAACCAAGGTCGCGGTACGCCATGGCCGCAGGTTGTGGAATACGCTGTAGCAATGACGAATCCCGGCGATTCCGACGAGTGGTGGAAGCAGTACGGCGGCTCCGGCGTGTCGCCGGAGTCCGGCGCGCCGGGTTCGGTGCCGCAGTACCCGACCGCGCAGCCGTCGCAGCCTCCGCAGTCCCCGAGCTACCCGTCGGCGCCGCAGTACCCGCAGCAGCCGCCGCCCTCGCTGTCCAAGCAGCCCGACTACCAGCAGCCCGCGCCGCCGCCCTCGCAGCCGCAGTACCCGAACTATCAGCAGCCCTCGGGCCCGCAGTATCCCCAGCAGCCGCAGCAGCCTGCTTACGGCGGCTACCCGGGGCCGGGCTATCAGCCCTACGGCGCCTACCCGCCGCCGCAGGGCACCAACGGCCTGGCCATCGGCGCGCTGGTCTCCTCGCTGATCGGTTTCTGCAGCTGTGGTCTGGGCTCGATCGTGGGCATCATCCTTGGTGTGATGGCGCTCAACCAGATCAAGGAACGCGGGGGTGAGGGCAAGGGGATGGCGCAGGCCGGTATCTGGATCGGCGCGCTCGCCATCGTCGGCTGGGTGCTGTACCTGGTCTTCGTGGTCGTCCTCGGGCTCGCGGGCGGATTCGACACGAGCTCGACGTACTGATCGCCGAACGCAACAGGGGCGCTTCCGGAATCCGGAAGCGCCCCTGTCGTTCGTGCGAGAGCGGTATCAGCCCTTGACGACCTGCGTGCCGCCGGCCAGCTTGTCGTGCCAGCCCTGCTTGTTCGGGTCCTGGTTGATGGTGACGGCGATGTAGATCGCCAGACCGAAGCTCACCAGACCACCGATGCAGTAGATGATCTGCGGGATCAGGAACGCGTTGCGCTTGATCGACTGCTCGGGGGTCAGGTTCGGCGCGCCGCCGGGGGCGACCACGCGCAGGCCGAGCAGCTTCTTGCCGACGGTCGCGCCCTGGGTCACCTCGAGGGCGACGTTGTAGCCCACCAGTGCGACCGCCGAGATGACCGACATGATGATGCTCGTGGCGAAGCCGGTGGGCAGCAGGAACTGCACGATGGCCAGCGGGATGCCGACGATCAGGCCGTCGATGAAGCGGGCGCCGAAGCGGGTGCCCAGGTCGGCGGCCGCGACGCCGCCGAAGCCCTGCGCGCCGTACTGCTGCCCGTAGGCGGGCTGCTGGCCGTAGGGGTCCTGACCGTAGGCGGGCTGCTGCTGGCCGTACGGGTCGGCCGCGCCGTAGGCGGGCTGCTGGCCGTACGCCGGGGGCTGCTGCCCGTAACCGGGCTGCTGGCCGTAACCCGGCTGCTGCTGCCCGTAACCCGGCTGCTGCTGGCCGTAGGGATCCTGGCCGTAGCCGCCGGGCTGACCGCCCTGCGGGTACTGGTTGGGGTCGTAACCACCGCTGGTCATAAATTCAGTCCTCGTCATGATCTGTAGATCGGTCGATGCGTACGTTACGGACATCGGTCAGGTCGGAACAACCCGTCGGGCTCGAGTATCCATGGTTTTGCCGGGATGCGGGTGGCGTCGAAAACTTCGCGGAGCTCGGCCGTCGTGCGTGCGGTGTAGCCGAGTGAGGCGGCGATCGCGGCGACCACGTCCTGCGGCGTGTTGCCCTCGGCGCGTTGGTCCGAAAGCGTCACGGCGCCGTCGCGTTTGGCCAGCCGCCTGCCCTCGGCGTTGAGGACCAGCGGCACGTGCGCGTAGGTCGGTGCCGCGAGGCCGAGCAGCTCGGCCAGATAGCCCTGGCGGGGGGTGGAGGGCAGCAGGTCGTCGCCGCGGACCACCTGGTCGACGCCCTGCGCCGCGTCGTCGACCACCACGGTCAGGTTGTAAGCGGGAACACCGTCGCCGCGGCGCAACACCAAATCGTCGACGGCGCCGCGGTATCGGCCGTGCAGCAGATCGGTGATCTCGTACTCGGCCACCTCGGCGCGCAATCTGATTGCGGCGGGCCGACCTTCGGCGCGGCGCCGGGCGCGCTCGGCTTCGGTGAGCTCGCGGCAGGTGCCGGGATAGGCGCCCATCGGGCCGTGCGGGGCGGTGGCCGCCTGCTGGATTTCGCGCCGGGTACAGAAGCATTCATAGGTGCGGCCCGCCGCGGTGAGTTCGGCGACAGCCGCCGCGTAGTGGGGCAGCCGCTCGGACTGCCGTACGACCAGGCCGTCCCAGTCGATCCCGATGGTGGCCAGGTCGGCGAGCTGCTGGTCGGCGGCGCCGGGTCGGACACGGTCCAGATCGTCGATACGGAGCAGGAATTCGCGATCGGTGGTGCGGGCGAACAGCCAGGCCAGGATCGCGGTGCGCAGATTGCCCAGATGCAGCTCTCCCGAGGGACTGGGAGCGTAGCGGCCTGCGGGCATCGCCCCAGTCTAGGTGGGCTCGCGGCACAGGCGCGGGCGCAGCCGGTCCTCGGGAACGGGGGTACCGGCGTCGAGCGCGGCGAGCAGGGTGTGCGCGTGCGCGATGAGCCCGGCGCGGTCCACCGCGTGCTGCTGGGCATTCGCCGGATAGGCGTCGAGGCGCTCGCTCGCGCGGCGCAGGAGAGTACCCGCGCCCTTGGTGTTGCCGCGCTGGATGTGGGTGATCCCGACGGCGTATTGCGCCAGACCCTGCCAGAGCATCCGCTCGGCTACCGGCCCGTTCTTCCAGGCGGCCTCCAATACCTCGTGCGCGTTGAATGCCAATCCGTCGTCCAGCAGTTGCTGAGCGAAGGCCAGAGTTTGCTGGGGTGGCAGCTCGAGATCGTCGGGAATTCGGGCGACGCCCGCGCTGCCGGGCGGCAGTGGCCGTCCGAGTCGGTCCCTGGGGCGGTCGTTGCGGGCACGACCTGCGGCGTCGCGGTCTCGGGAGATCATTCCCCCATGATCCACGCCCGGCGCCGATGGTGCTCGTGAGGCGGCTGAGACAGTGCGGAATTTGACGTATCACGGACTAATCACATGGAACTAAATCCGGATGTGTCAACGGGTTCGGGAATGGGTAAGGAGGGCTGGCAATGCCCCCGCAAACGCGAAGCTTCGCAAGGTTGGCAAACAGATATGAGAAAGCAAATTCTCATCCGCAAACTTGCGGAAGACCTGCTAGTGTCTCTTCCGCGGGGGCAGCCCCCGGAGGCGGAAACGCCTCGATGCGCTGGTTCGTGCCGATCTGTTGCGCGCACCGTGTGGCAGTGCTGTGTCTGCCACGAAGTAACTCATCGGTCACGCCGTAAATCGGAATGTTCGACGATTCCAGGAGTAATCCCGTTCTCGATGAAGCAAAGGAGCATGTGCCGTGGAAGTTGATGTGACGGACGCTGTGTGGCGGAAGAGCACCTACAGCGGGCCCGATGGGAACTGCGTGGAGGTGGCCTTTCTCGCCGGCGGCGAAGTCGCGGTCCGCGACACCAAGGATCGTGGCCGTGGTCCCGTGCTGGCCTTCGGACAGGGAGACTGGCGTACGTTTCTAGCCGATGTCACCGCGGGAGAGTTCGCCCGCCGCTGAACCGCGCGGTGCGCAACGAGTCGGCAGTACGGGCCCCGGGTCGGTAGGACTCGGGGCCTCCTCAGGGGTGGCCTATCGTTGCTCGGATGACCAGGATGGCCCCGCGCGACGCGACGATGTTCTGGCTGTCGCGACGCAGTGCCAACGATGTGTTCCTGCTCTACGCGTTCGCCGAAACCGCAACGGCCACCGGTGAACTCCGCGCTTTCGTCGCCGCGCGTTCCGCGCGCATTCCGGATCTGCGGATCCGGGTACAGGAGATTCCGGGCGATCTCGACTATCCGCGCTGGGCGCCCGCCGAATTCACGTCCCAGCAATTCGTGGCCCATCCGTCCGACGGTCTGGCATGGCATACCGTGCTGGACCGGATCGGCGAACTTCTGGGTACCGGCCTCACCGCGACCGAGCGTCCCTGGCGCCTGCATGTCTTTCGCGGGGTGCGTGACGCGCCCCGCTCATCCGGGCCCGCGCTCGTCGTGGTGCTCCAGGTCTCGCACGCCCTGGCCGACGGCACCCGTGCCGCCGGTCTGGCCCGCGCGCTGTTCGGGTCCTCCGAAGTTATCCACAGCGATTCCGGGAAGCCTGTGGATAACCGGGGGATGAGCGTGGTATCACCAGCGAAAACCCTTGCACAGGCTGTGGATTCCTGTGGACAGATCTGGGGATGGACCGCTCACGGACTGCCCGCGAGTGTGCTTGGCGCACTGCGTTTTCCCCGGCAGGTGTTCGAGACGGTCCGGCGTGGACGCGCCGCCTACCGTGCGGAACGTGAACTGGCCGATCGGACGGCCGCGGGTGAAGTGCCCGCGGCCGCAACCGGCTTCGCGCCCTGCCTGCTCAATCCCGCCGCCCCGGTCGCCGCCGACGCGCACCGCGTCCGGTTGCTCGTCGCCGATTCCGATACCCTGCGCCTGCCCGGGTACACCGTCACTCTCGTTGCGCTGACCGCGATTTCGGTCGCGCTGCCCGCCTACCTGGCCGAACGCGGTGAAGTTCCGGCCCGCCTCGGCACCGCGCTGCCCATGGCGGTCCCCGCCGACGGCCCCGCGCGCAACAACTACCGCGGCTTGTCCATCGACCTGCACATCGACGAACCGGACCTGCGCGCCCGCGCCGCCCTCATCGCGAACGAACTCGCCACCCGCCGCGAGCGAGCGCTGAATCCGCTGCTGGCCGTGCGGAATCGGGTGGGGGAGACGGTGCCATCGATCTTCGCCGTCCGCGATGTCGCCACCGCCGATCTCGACAGCGTGCCATCCGAACTCGACGGCAACACCGTGGTCTCCAGCGTCAACCGCGGTGCCGCCGATCTCGCCTTCGCGGGCGCCCCGGTGCTGTTCACCGGTGGTTTTCCCGCACTGGGCGCGGTCATGCACCTGACCCACGGCGTGCACGGCATCGGTGAAACTGTCACGCTGTCAGTGCATTCCGACGCCGCGGCGGTGCCCGATCCGGACCGCTACCTGGCCTTGCTGACCGAATCCCTGACCACCGTGGTCGCCGCGCTGCGCTGACGCCGCCTGCCCGCCCTGGCCAGTTCGATGCCGATGGTCTGCAGGGCCGAATGCAGCGCCGCCGCCGGATCGGTGCCCGCCGCCTCGCCCTCGATCAGGCCGTCGACCCGGAACGGGCAGGAGTAACCGGACTCGTCCGGGTGCGGATGACCGATCTCGATGAGCGGTTCCGCGCGGGCGGGGGACTGGGCGTGGATGCGTTCGTACCACGCGATGACGGCGGGTGAGGCTGCGCGCGTTCCGGTTTCGTAGTGGCCGAGGGCGGCCCGGCTGTAGGGCACCCGGGTGGCCAGCGCGGTCAGCGAGAGACCGGCCTGTTCGCGTAGCGCGCGCAGCCGCGCTCCGGTCGCGCTGTGGTCTTCCCCCTGGACGCCCCGACTGGACATGGACCCATCGTAGAGAACTGTAGACATTTGTAGACGCTTTTTGCTGTCCAAAAGGTCTTGACGGCGACCATACTTCTGTTCGGCGGCTTCGACAGCACCATACCGCGCCACCCGTGCAAGTACTGACTCGTTCGGAGGGGACAGATGGAAATCTACGCGTGGATCTTGTTGGGACTGCTCGTGTTCGGGGCACTGACCCGCTACCTACTACTGCTGCCGCCGGTCGATACCGGGCGGCCCAGCGTCTACGACATCGCGCTGCGGATTCAGGCCGAGCGCGCGGTGCCCGGCCACGACTCGACGGTGCCGTCGGTGCGCACCAGCTCCGAGAGGAGTTTCTCGGCGTCGGATTTCTCCCTGGCCAGGGCGCTCCAGCCGCGCACGAGCCCGTCGACCCCGGCCTTCGTGGTCCACGAGCCGACGGCGTGAGCGCCTTGGGGATGCAGCGAGTAGTAGATGACACCGATCGGGAAGGCGATGTCCATCCCGCGCATCCAGCCGGTGAGCGCGTCACCGTCCCAGACCCGCATCTCGCCGCGCACCTGGGCGACGGGATCGTCGGGCGCCGCCGGGGATTCGGCGTCGGAGTCGAGCAGCAGGTGGTCGCCTTCGTGCCGGATGGTCACCGGCGCTATCTCGACTTCTTCGCCGGCGTCGGCCGGTTTCTGCCAGGCGGCCCACCACCGCCCCGCCAGGTCGACGCGGTTGTCGACGATCCCGGCCAGCTCGGCCAGCGAGATCTGCAACGCCTCGGCCAGCCGGATGGCGACCGGCAGCGTCGGCGACTGCTCCTCGGACTCGTACCGGGTGATCTGCCGCGAGCTCACCCCGATCGCGGAGGCGAGCGCGGGCTGCGACAGCCCGAGCAACCGCCGCCGCTCCTGGATCACCTTCCCCGTCCCGGTGTTCATACAGACATCGCCTCCATCGCCGGCCCCTACCGTCACACCCTGCACGACCCATCCGCACCAGACCCGCCGGTATCGCGCGCCGCGGCCCGTGCCCGCGAAGACCACTGGCGCGCCGCACATGCCGACTGCGTGGCCGATTCTCCCATTTCTTCGCTGCGCCAGGCCCGTTTCGTGCTGACTCAGCACGACGGATGCGGACCGCGGTGTCTACAGCACCTCGCCGCGACGGCCTACAGCACCGGCCTGATCGAGGACATCTGAGTGCGCACCGACACGTTGACGAAGTCGTTGCGAGACGGTGAACACAGTCGGGGCGCTACTACCGTCGAGGTATGAGCGCGGACCCACAGCCCGATGGCGAGGGCGACACGATCATCGAAACCCCAGGTCGACGTCGCCTGTGGCCGTTTCGCCGACCGTTCATCCTGCCGTCGCAACGTGCCACGGCCGACAATATCGTCGCCGCGCCCACCCCGCTCAAGCCGATCGATCTCACCGACGACGCCGAGGTGTCGCAGGTGCTCGATCTGGCCGTGCGGGTGGGCGAGGTGGTGCTGGCCGCTGGTACCAGCGTCGGGGACACCTCGGCACAGGTGCGCTTCATCGCCTCGACCTATGGTCTGGACAAATGCGACATCGACGTCACCTTCGACGCGATCCGTATCTGGGCCGACCGCGGCCTGAGCCTGCCACCCGCCAGCGATATGCGGGTGGTGAAGTACCGCTCGCTCGACTTCACCCGGCTGGCGGCGGTGGACCGGTTGACCCGCCGGATCCGCAGCCAGGTCGTCCCGGTCGACCAGGCGCACGCGGCGCTCGACGAGATCGTCTCGCTGCGCCACCCCTATCCGCGCTGGGTGTCCACCGCGGGCTGGTCGCTGCTGGCGGCCGCCATCGCGGTGCTGCTCGGTGGCGGGGTGGTGCTGGCGGTGATCAGTTTCGCGACCACCGCGCTGATCGATGTGGTGAACCGGTCCCTGCACCAGCTCGGTCTGCCGATCTTCTTCCAGCACGTCGTCGGCGGAATCCTCGCGGCCGCACCGGCGATCGCGCTGGCGGCGGTCAGCGACGACTGGCGCGCCGAGGCGGCGCTGATCGTCGCGGCGGGGATCACGGTGCTGCTCAGTGGGTTACAGCTCGTCGGTTCGGTGCAGGACGCCATCACCGGCGCGCCGATCACCGCTGCGGCACGCATGCTCGAACTGGTGATGATGACCGGTGGCATCGTCGCGGGTATCGGCCTGGCCCTGCGGGTTTCGGTGCTGCTCGGTATCCCGGTGCCGGAGATCGCGGCGAGCGCGGGACGCGACACCGGATATCTGGCGGTCACCCTCCTGGCCGGCGCGGTGGCGGCGATCGCCTTCGCGCTGGCCTGCTACGCCGAGCGGCGGGCGCTGCTGGCCGCCGGGCTCAGCGGTGGCGCGGGCACCATGGCCTACCTGCTCGCCCAGGACATCGGCTTCGGCCCGGTGATCTCCTCGGGCATCGCCGCCACCCTGATCGGTATGGCCGGTGGTCTGATGGCGCGGCGCGCGCTCACCCCGCCGCTGGTCGTCGCGGTCGCGGGCATCACCCCGCTGCTGCCCGGTCTGAAGGTGTACCGCGGGCTCTACGCCCTGCTCGAGGACGAGACCCTGCTCGGTTTCAGTCAGCTGCTCGGCGCGTTCGGCGTGGGCTGTGCCCTGGCCTCGGGTGTCGTGCTCGGTGAGTGGTTCGACCGTCTGCTCAGCCGCCGCGGCGCGCCCCGCGACTTCGACCCGACCTACACCAGCGACCGTTAGAGCTGGGCCAGCGGGCGCGGCCCGTCGGCGGCGGTGTCGGCCGGAGCCGGGTCCTGCACGCGGGGCTTGCCCGCCGCCCAGCGCATCTGGCTGCGCGCGGCGGGCGCCTCGGTGGAGGCGGGAACCACGAGCAGCGCCAGGGCGGCGCCGTTGCTGCCGACCAGGTGCATGATGCGCGAGCCGGGCTCGGTCTCGCTCCCGGATTCGCCGGTGTTCCAGTCGAATCCGAGGCGGGCCAGCTTGCCGATGCGCGGGCCGACCGCGTGCACCAGCTGGTGCAGTTCGGTCATCGGCTGGTCGGTTCGCGGCCACCAGGCGCCGTCGATCGGCCCGGTGGTGCTCTGGTGGTCACGCAGCATCAACCGGATCGGCCCGGTCGCGCCGCGGCCGATGCTCGTTTCAGGTGCTGTATTCACTGACAAGGTTCTTTCTGAGTTCTGGGCGGTCGACGACGAACGAGACGTCGACCGGCGCACGCCGTCCGCTGCGGACGGGCGCGATGGATGGGTACCCACTTCACTGTGTCGGCACGCACACTTCTGCCGAAGGGGCGACAGGGCGAAGGGGTGTGGTGGGGGTCTCCCGCACTGTCGGGCCCACTCTACGGGTGCGCACCGACAGATCCACCGATTAAAACGAGCAGGGCCCCGACCGGCGAACCGATCAGGGCCCTGCTGTGGCGGAGGATAGGGGATTTGAACCCCTGAGGGCGTTAACCCAACCCGCGTTCCAGGCGAGCGCCATAGGCCACTAGGCGAATCCTCCGTGGAGCAGCATAGCGGGTGGCAGGGGGCCGATGCCAAACCGGCCCCCGCTTGCCCGCTCCGACCTGCTACTTCTTCAGCGCCGCGAGGACCTTGCGGACCTGCGCTTCGGCCGCGGCGGCCAGGGTGGACTTGTCCACGCTGCGCATGCTCTCCACCTCGATCTCGACCTTGACCGAGATATTGCTGTCGTGCGCGGCCACCACGTAGGTGTAGTCGTCGGGGATGGAGCTGTAGGTCTGCTCCTCGTAGGCGTAGTACGCCTCCGAACCCAAGCCGCTGACCGCGCCGTTCTCGTAGCCCTTGCCGGTGGTCCTGGTGTCGGAACTCTTCCAGCGCGAGTAGTCGGACTCGGTCTCGCTCTCGGTCTTGAACTCCACCTGCAGGTTCAGGTTGGCGCCGTTGGCGTCGCGACCGGAGCTCTTGTTCTGCGCCGAGCAGTTGTAGGAGCCGCCGCCGATGTACTCGTAGGGGGCGTGTTCGGTGTGCGTGGTGGTCTGGCGGGTGCTCGACCACTGGTCCAGCACGGTCAGGTCGACCAGGTCGCAGGCGTTCTTGCCCTCGATGAACTCGTAGTCGCCCGCCCACTTCGACGAATCCGGCCCGAACGCGTCCTCGGCCTTGTTCGCGGCGAAGACCACCAGGCCGATCACCAGCACGCCGACCAGCAGCACCGAGCCGCCCACGATCCACCACACGGTGCTGTTGCCCGACGAGGGCGGGCGCGGCGGCGGCGCGCCCCACTGCTGTTGCGGAGCCTGGTAGGGCGCGACGAACTGCGGTTGCGGCTGCGGCGCGCTGGCATACGGGTTGACCGGCGGGGCGTAGGCGCCGTGGTCGCCGGTGCCGCCCGGGTACGGCTGCGGGGGCGGGGTGTAGCCGCCGTGATCACCGATGCCGCCGCGCAGCACGGTCGGGTCCGCCTGCCCGGGGTTCGGCGCGTCGGCGCGCGGCTGCTCCCACCACTGCACGGTCGGATCGGACGGTGGTTTGTCTCCGCTCGGCGGCGGATTCTGGCCGGTCACTCGCGAACCCCTCCTGAGTTGGTCGGGGAACTCCCCCCTTTGCCCATGTCGCGCCGATCGTAACCAGTTCGCACCTTCTCCAGCGACCTGTCGTCCGACCCCGCCGATCGCGAGCCGCGCCGGATACCGCTACACTGGCCGACGGATCCCGCGCGGCGCGCATCCTGTGAACTCCCCCAGGGCCGGAAGGCAGCAAGGGTCAACGGGCTCTGCCGGGTGCGCGGGGTCCCCTCAATTTTCGAGGGGCTCGGCCTGATCGAAGCGCCTACGCACCTTCGCAGCGTGCGAGCCCGATCCCGCCCCGGATACCCCAGCGATTCCGGGCAACCCCCGGGTAACGTTGCGGGTACCCCACCTTGCTGCTTCGAAAGGCTGCCCAGGATGCCCCGGCAAACGCAGATCGGTTTGATGAGCCACGCGGAACTCGTGTCCGAGCACGAGTCCCAGACCGCGAATTACGCGACGCTCCAGACCGAGAAGCTCACGCTGGATCTCACCCGAGGTAAGCCCTCGCCGGAACAACTCGACCTATCGTCGTCGCTGCTCGCCCTCCCCGGTGACGGCGACTTCCGCGACGGCTCGGGTACCGACTGCCGCAACTACGGCGGCCTCACCGGCCTGCCCGAACTGCGCGCCATCTTCGGTGAGCTGCTCGGCATCCCGGTCGAGCAGCTGCTGGCGGGCAACAACGCCAGCCTCGAGATCATGCACGACGTCATCGCGTTCTCGATGCTCTACGGCACGCCGGACTCGCCGCGCCGCTGGGCTGCCGAGGAGACGGTCAAGTGGCTGTGTCCGGCCCCCGGCTACGACCGGCACTTCGCCATCACCCAGGCGCTCGGCATCGAGATGATCACCGTGCCGATGAACAACGACGGCCCCGACACCCACGCCATCGCCGCGCTGGTGGCCGACGACCCGCGGATCAAGGGCCTGTGGGCGGTGCCGAACTACTCCAACCCCACCGGCGTCACCTACTCCGAAGAGGTTGTCCGCGAACTGGTCTCGATGCAGGCCGCCGCGCCGGACTTCCGCCTGTTCTGGGACAACGCCTACGCGGTGCACCCGCTCACCGACACCGCCGACCCGGTCATCGACGTGCTCGGCCTGGCCGCCGCCGCGGGCAACCCGAACCGCCCGCTGGTCTTCGCCTCCACCTCCAAGATCACCTTCGCCGGTGCGGGCGTGAGCTTCTTCGGTGCCTCGAAGGTCAATATCGATTGGTACCTGTCGCACGCGTCGAAGAAGAGCATCGGCCCCGACAAGCTCAACCAGCTGCGTCACCTGCGGTTCTTCACCGACGCCGAGGGCGTGCGCGAGCACATGCAGAAGCATCGCGCGCTGCTCGAGCCCAAGTTCGCGCTGGTGCGCCGCATCCTCGAGGACCGGCTCGGCGCGTCCAAGGTGGCCTCGTGGACCGAGCCCAAGGGCGGCTACTTCATCAGCCTCGACGTGCTCGAGGGCACGGCGGCGCGGGTGATCGCGCTGGCGAAGGAGGCGGGCATCGCGCTCACCGCCGCGGGCTCGGCCTTCCCGTACGGCAAGGACCCCGAGGACAAGAACATCCGCATCGCCCCCAGCTTCCCGCAGCTCCCCGAGCTGGAGAAGGCGATGGACGGCCTGGCCACCTGCGTTCTCTTGGCCGCCACAGAAAAGTTGCTCGAGCTGTAATTTTGGAGCGCTGGCGCGCTCGAGGTCGCGGCCCCTAGGGGCCGTCGGTCAGGCACCGTTGCTTGCTCCTTCGTCGCCTACGCAAC
>NZ_JBSGDP010000061.1:0-37163 GCF_053602435.1 Nocardia sp. NPDC004415 | reverse complement strand
CGCCGCCGCAGGGCGACCGCGCCGCGCTGCTCGATCAGCTCGTCGTGCCCGCTCAGCGTGCTGAACAGTCTGCCGGGTTGCCCGGGGACGTCGTCGACCTGTCCGCGCAACCACACCAGCATCCCCTGCTGCAACAACCCCAGCGTCGCCCCACCGACCCCGTCGGTCCTGGCCCGCACCGACCCCCGGATGAGCGCCTCCACGGTGAACGCCGTCAGCTGCGTCTCCTCCGAGATCCGCAATACAGCCGGGTCGGTCACCCCGCCCGGCCCGTACTCGCTCCGAATCTGCCGAAGCGATTTGTCCTCCACCGGGGCCCCGAGTGCGTCCCCGAGCGCCCCGCCGAGCAGGCACCCGTGCACGGCGTCGAGCCAGGCCGGTGCCGCGTCGCCGCCCACGGTGGGCCGGACGGTCGGCGGCGCGGGTTCGCCGATATTCGGGCGACCGGCGGCGGTGCTGGGCGCGGTGGTGGCGAGACGGCTGGGGTCGTGGGCCGAGACGCTGGGCACCGCACGGAGGGACCCGGTCGGGGTGCGGGTGCGCAGGGCGGTGGTGAGGGCGGTGGCGAACTCGGCGCAGGTGGGGAAGCGGTGGGCCGGGTTCTTGGCCATGGCCTTGGCGAGGACGGCGTCGACGGCCGTCGGCAGCGTGTCGCGGCGGGTGCTGGCCGGTGGTGGAGGGGCGTTGAGATGGCCGAGCATGACGGTTGCCGGGTTGGGGGCGTCGTAGGGGCCGGTGCCGGTGAGCAGGCGAAAGACGGTGCAGGCCAGGGAGTATTGGTCGCCGCGGCCGTCCAGTGGCGCGCTGCTGAGCTGTTCGGGAGAGGCGTAGGCGATGGTGGCGGTGAACTGGCCGGTGCGGGTCAGGCCGCCGGTGTCGTCGAGGAGCTTGGCGATGCCGAAATCGGTGAGCAGTACCCGCTCGTCGAAGCCCGCGCCGACACCGGCCGTGCGCGAGAGCAGGATATTGGCCGGTTTCACATCTCGATGCAGAACGCCCTGGCGGTGCGCGTAGTCCAGCGCGCTCGCGGTCTGGGCCACGATCTGCGCGATCCGCTCGGTCCCGAACTCCCGCACCGGCACCGCCGCCGCGTCGAGCCCGTCGACGAACTGCATGGCGATCCAGAGCCGGTCCTCGTCCATCCCGCGGTCGTAGACGGTGATGATGTTCGGATGGTCGAGCTGGGCGACCAGGTCGGCTTCCCGCTCGAACCGGGACCGGATCTCGAAGTCGGTGAACAGATCCCGGTGCATGAGCTTGAGCGCGGTCAGCCGCGGCAGCCGCCGGTCCCGCGCCGCGTACACCGCGCCCATCCCGCCGCGCCCCAGCTCCCGCTCGATGACGAAACCGGCGAAGACCTCCCCGTGCCGCAACATCGCCTCACCCCGTTCACCGAACTCGATCGTTCGCAGCCTAGTTGGCCCCGGCCGGGAACGCTCCCGAGTCCACCGCACCGCCGTGCGCCGACGGGATCACACCGCCGGTGCGTTGGTGTCGGCCCAGCGGGTGATGTCGCCGCGATCCAGCGCGGTCGCCAGCAGATCCGGGAACTTGTCCGGGGTGCAGGCGAAAGCCGGGATGCCGAGCGCGGCCAGTGCCGCCGCGTTGTCGCGGTCGTAGGCCGGGGCGCCCTCGTCGGAGAGCGCCAGCAGCACCACCACCTGCACCCCCGCCTCCTTCATCGCGTTCATCCGGCGCAGCATCTCCTCGCGCACCCCGCCCTCGTAGAGGTCCGAGATCAGCACGAACAGGCTGTCGGTGGGCCGGGTGATCAGCGACTGCGAGTAGGCGATGGCGCGGTTGATGTCGGTGCCGCCGCCGAGCTGGGTACCGAACAGCACGTCCACCGGATCGCTGAGCTGCTCGGTGAGATCGACGATCTCGGTGTCGAACACCACCAGCGAGGTCTTCAGCGACCGCATCGAGGCCAGCACCGCCCCGAACACCGACGCGTACACCACGCTGGCCGCCATCGACCCCGATTGATCGATGGCCAGCACCACATCACGCTGGACCGCCTGCGCCTTGCGGCCGTAACCGACCAGCCGCTCGGGCACCACGGTGCGCTGTTCGGGCAGGTAGTTGGCGAGATTCTTGCGGATGGTGCGGTCGAAGTCGATATCGCGCAGCTTGGGCCGGTGCGTGCGCGCGGCCCGGTTGATCGCGCCCGACACCGCGGCCACCGTCTTGGCCGCGATGCGCCGCTCGATCTCGCGCACCACCTTCTCCACCACCATCCTGGCGGTGGCCTTGGTGGTCTCGGGCATCACCCGGTTGAGCCCGAGCAGCGTGCCAACCAGGTGCACATCGGGTTCCACCGATTCCAGCAGTTCGGGTTCGAGCAGCAGCTGGGTGAGATTCAGGCGCTGCACGGCGTCGCGCTGCATCACCTCGACCACTGTCGCCGGGAAGTAGGTGCGGATATCGCCCAGCCAGCGCGCGACCCGCGGGGCCGAACCACCCAGTCCGCCGGACCTCTTCGTCGACCCGCTCGCCTCGCCGGTGTTGTAGAGCGCGGCCAGCGCCTGATCCATCGCCTGGTCGGCACCGCCGGACAGGCCACCGAGCTGCTCCTCGGCGGCGGTGCCGAGCACGAGCCGCCAGCGGCGCGAACGGGTTTCGTCGGAATCCGTCATCCTGTGTGCTCCTGGTGGTCGTGCACGGGCGGTGCGTCGGTTGTGATCGGGTGGTCGCGGTGCCACGCGGAGACCGTCCGCAGGGCGATCATCCGGCGGCGCCCAGGATCGTGGTGGCGGCCAGGAGTGCCCGTTGTCCCCGGGCGGGGTCGACGGCGGTGGTACCCGAGGCGACCGGGGTGGTGGTGCCGGTGTCGCGCAGGGCCTGGCCGATGGCGCGGCGCTCGCCGGATTCGAACGAGCCGAAGGTGCGGCGCAGCAGCGGGAGGGTGGCGACGAACTGGTCCTCGGCGAGGCCGCGCAGCCATTCGTCGATGCGGCGCAACAACTCCCGGTCGTGCACGAGCAGCAGGCCGCGGCCGCCGAGGAAGCCGTCGATCCAGGCGGCCTTGGCGGCGGGCGTGTTGCCGACCGACAGCGCCGCGGCCAGGCGGCGCGCGGAATCGGCGTCGTCGATGCGTTCGGCGTCGCACAGCAGCCGGACCGCGCGGCCCGCGATGGCGCCGTGCACGTCGTCACGGTCGGCGATGCGCTGGAGCGTGGCGAGCCATTCGGCGGTGGCGTGCTCGTCGTCGCGGGTGCCGATCGCGGTGTGCGCGGCGTCGATCTGGGCGCGCAGGGCCTCGGCGGCGTCGGTGTCGAGGCCGGTGACCGCGCCGGGCAGGCCCGCGCAGATTCGCACCAGCAGGCCGTCGGCCACGTGCGCCAGCGCCTTGGTGTCGGTGCCGCGGACATCGCCGTAGCGCAGGGTCCGGGTGAGGCCGGGCAGCGCGGTGAGCAGGTGGGTGACGTCGTGGTCGAGCGCGGCGGCGGCCTCGAGGCGGGTGATCAGACCCTCGGTGGCACCGCCGAGATCGGCCAGCAGCGCCAGCTCGAGCGCGTCGGCCAGCGCCGCGACGGTGACGTCGTCGCGGGACGCGGTGTCGAGGATCTTGGCCTCGGACGCCGTGCGCAATGTCGTCCCCCAGACCGCGGCCTCCACGATCCTGACCTCGAACTCCGGTTCCCAGCGCAGCGACCAGGTCTCGCGGAAGGTGCCGGTGTTGCGGGTCTCGCCGACCGTCGGTGTGCCCCAGTCGATCCCGAGCAGCCGCAGCCGGTGCAGCAGATGCGAGCGCTGCACCTCGCGCTCTTTGCGCAGGTCCAGGTCGACGGTGCGGGCCAGCGGCTCCTGCTTGAGCCGCAGGGTCTTGATCCGCGCCCGCAGGTCGGCGGCCAGCGGCACGGTGGGGGTGTCCTCGGGGACGCCACCCAGGGTCTCACCGACCACGAGTTCGTCGACCACCAGCCGCAGCATGGTCTCGTCGCCGCCGCACATCACCGAACGCACGGCCTCGGTGACCTCGGACAGCCCGGCCAGCGGACGCCCGCGCAACGCGGCCAGGGTGTCGGCCAGCCGCACCGATTCGATGATGTGCGCGCTCGACACCGGCAGATCGTGGGCCCGCAGCACGCCGGCCACCTTGGTCAGCCACCGCGCCACCGGCCGCTCGGTCTCGCTGAACAGATGGTGGTACCAGCCCGGCGAGGTGACTCCCGCGCCGTAGCCCGACCCGGCGGCCAGCCGTGAATGCGTCCAGGGCACCCAGGTCAACGCGGCCTTGGTCTTCGGCAGACCCTTGAGCAGCCGCGTGTCCGGAGCCGCCGGGCCGAGTGGTCCGGTCAGCGCGGGCGCGTGCCACGCGCCGCACACCACCGCCAGCCGCCGCGCCCCACCCTTGAGCACCTGCCGCATGGTCTGGCGCATGTGCGCCTCACGTCGCAGGGTGTGCTGGTCGACGACGAGCGGAGCGAATTCCCTTGCCGCCGTGGCACTGCCCTCGTCGGGCGACGCTCCCGGGGTGCCGTCGAGCGTCTCCGGCGGTTCGACCGCCGAGGGGTCGGCGTCGGCGGCATCCGTCTCCGCGGACACCGGCGCGTCTTCGCGCAGCGCGGCCATCGCCTCGGTGATGGCGTCGAAAGCGGTACTGTCCGGGACGGATTCGACCACCGCGTCCCACCAGCGTTCGGCGTCGTCGTAGCCCGCCGCGGCCGCGAGGGTGCCCAGCGGGTCGGTGCGGTCGCCGCCGCGGTCGGCCTCGTCGGCGGCCAGGACCTGGGACGCGGGCAGGTCGCAGAAGCGGACCGGGACCGCGTGGTCGACGCCGTAGCGCATGGCCTGCCACTCCGGGGAGAACACCGCGAACGGCCAGAAGGCCGCGCGGGCAGGTGAATCCGGGACGTAGGCCAGCAGCGCGACCGGCGGGGTCATGGTGTCGGCGGCGACGAACCCGACCAGCGGATCGGCGTCGGCGGGACCCTCGATGAGGATCGTGTCCGGGCGGAACTCCTCCAGCGCCAGGCGCAGGGAGCGGGCCGAGCCGGGACCGTGGTGCCGGATGCCGAACACCCGCGTCACGGGTGTCGCCCCGGTGTCCTCGCCCGGTCCGGGAACCGTCGCGGTCGCGCCGGGCAGCGGGTTGGCGCCGTCGTCTGTCTGTTCACTCATCGAAACCCCATCGGTGCTGTGCGATCCGTCCTCCCCTGCGGTGTGCGGGTCAGCCGGCGATCTCGCGGCAGGCGCGGTAGAAGTCGGCCCAGTCGGGGCGCTCGCGGACGACGGCCTCGAGGTATTCGGTCCAGATCACCGAGTCTGCGACCGGGTCCTTGATCACCGAACCGAGCACCGCGCCCGCGATATCGGAGGCGCGCAGCACACCGTCGCCGAAGTGCGCCGACAGCGCCAGGCCGTTGGTGATCACCGAGATCGCCTCGGCGGTCGAGAGTGTGCCCGAGGGCGACTTGAGCTTGGTGCGGCCGTCGGCGGTGATGCCCGAGCGCAGTTCACGGAAGACGCGGACCACGCGGCGCACCTCCTCGGCGGCGGCGGGCACGGTCGGCAGCTCCAGTGCGGCGCCGAGCTGTTCGACCCGGCGGCTCACGATGGCCACCTCGGAGTCCTCGTCGGCGGGCAGCGGCAGGACCACGGTGTTGAAGCGGCGGCGCAGCGCCGAGGACAGATCGTTGACACCCCGGTCGCGGTCGTTGGCGGTGGCGATCACATTGAAACCCTTGGCCGCCTGCACTTCCGCGCCGAGCTCGGGCACCGGCAGCGTCTTCTCCGACAGCACAGTGATGAGCGCGTCCTGCACATCGGAGGGGATGCGGGTGAGCTCTTCGATGCGGGCGATGGCGCCGGTGCGCATGGCCGTCATCACCGGCGACGGGACCAGCGCGGCATCGCTGGGCCCCTCGGCCAGCAGGCGCGCGTAGTTCCAGCCGTAACGGATGGCCTCCTCGGCCGTGCCCGAGGTGCCCTGCACCAGCAGGGTGGACTCGCCGCTGACGGCCGCCGAGAGATGTTCCGACACCCAGGTTTTCGCGGTGCCCGGCACGCCGAGCAGCAGCAGGGCGCGATCGGTGGCCAGGGTCGCGACGGCGACCTCCATGAGCCTGCGCGGGCCGACGTACTTGGGCGTGATCACCGTGCCGTCGTCGAGGGTGCCACCCAGCACATAGGTGACCACCGCCCACGGCGAGAGCTTCCACGACGGCGGCCGGGGCCGGTCGTCGACGCGGGCCAGGGCGGCCAGTTCGTCGGCGAAGGCCTGTTCGGCGTGCGGGCGCAGCAGGGTGGTGGTGGCTTCGGCAGTGGTCATCGGAGCTCCTCGAGCATGGTCGCGCGGTCGGTGAGATCGTGGGCGAGTCGGTGGAAAGCCTGTTGCCAGGCCGGATCGTCGGTGGTGTCGGCCAGCGCGGTGATCCGGCCTGCCAGGGTGACGGGCAGATGGACGCCCGCCGCGGTGAGTACGGCGCGATCGGCGTAGACGCCTGCGTTCGCGTGGGGTTGGCGGGCGGTGGTGCGGGCCCGCTCGCCCAGCAGCCGCACCACGTGTGCCGCGACCTGCTCCGGCCACGGATGGGCGAGGCCGGGCAGGATGGCGTGCAGTTCGGTGAGCTGGTGGGCGTCCAGGTCGAGAATGTGCGCGACCCGGTCGGCGGTGTCGAGCAGCGTGAACAGCTCCCGGCGGCGCAGCACGGCCTGCTCGGTCGGTGTCGCGCGGCCGAACAGTTCGCGCGCCCAGACGCTGTCGCGGGCGGCCAGCGCGGCATCGACCCACCCGTCGACGATCGCCTTCGCGTACCGGGCGGGCAGCGGGGTCGACAGGGCGGCCGTCGCCGTCGCGGCGGTACCGGCGGTGCCGAGAATGCCGGTCCAGGCCCCGAGCGGTGTCGCGGCGATCACCTGGTGCAGGGTCTGCACCGTGGCGTCGACGGTGTCCCAGCGCAGTGTGGGCTGGTCGGTGCTGTCGGTGATGCCGTCGCGGCGGGTCTGCGCGTCGACCTCGGCGGGTACCTCGACGAGCAGCGCGCCGTCCGCGCCCACCGTCACCCAGGTCGACAGCCGCGCCGTCATCCGCGCGCCGAACGCCGAACCCGGCAGCCGCGCCAGCAGCCCGGCCGCCGTGCGCCGTACATCCCCGCGCCGATCGTCGAGCGCCCGCTCGAGCAGCGGCTCGTCGGCGGGACCGAGCCCGGTCTTCAGCAGCCCGAGCAGCTCGGCCTTGACCGGCCCGGACTCCTTGGTCCACGCGGCGTCGAGCACCGCGAGGGCCGCGGCGGCGTCCGAACCGCGCAGCTCCCGGAACCAGTCCTTGCGTTCGCCCGCGGTCCCGAACAGCCAGATGTCGTGCCCGGCCGGGAGGGTGCCGGTGGTGGCCTCGTCGCCGGTGGTTCCCGAGTCCGGCTGTGCGGCAGGCGCGGGTTCGCCCGAGGCCACGGTGCCGAGGGCGGGCTCGGCCGATTCGAGCACGCCGCGGTCGATGGGGAATTCGTCGGCGAGCTTGGCCCAGGCGGGGTTGCGGGCGGCCAGCCAGCGGCCCCGCCTGCCCGCCAGCCGCAGCAGCCTGCCGCGCGAGGTCGTATCGGCGGCCGCGGCCGACAGCGCCTGCACGCACAGCACATCGGGCAGCCGGAAGTCGAAAGGTTCCGCGGCGGCGAACCATTCGGGCAGGAACGGCGACTTGTCGGCGAGCAGGCGGCTGAGCCGGGCGGCGGCCTGGCGTGGCAGCACGGGACGCGGATCGTCCACGGCGGGAGCGGGTCTGGGTGCGGTGCCGGGCAGGCGGCCCGCGCGCAGGTAGAGGTCCTGGAGAGCGGCGGTGTCGAGCAGGCGCGTCGCGGGTTCGCCGGCGCGCTGGGGGACAGCGGTGGTCACCGCGGAGTCCAGCGTGATGCCGTCGACACCGCGCCGGGCGGTGCCCATCAGCGCCACCGAGACCAGTTCGGCCAGTTCGGGAGTCGTGGTGGTGACGGTGGGGAACTCGGTCTCCAGGTCGGTGATCTGGCCGACGGCCAGCACCGAGATCGGATCGAATCCGTTGGCACCCCACTCGCCGGTCACCGTCACCGGATGACCGCCCGCCACCGCGACCAACCGCCATGGATGCACGCCGGCGGGCAGCGGCAGCGCCACCCCGTCGGCGTCGACGAGCTGCCAGCCGCGCTCGTCGAGCACGGGGACCACGTCGGCCAGGACGGCGGGCAGGCCCCGCAGCCACGGGTCGGCGCCCAGCGCGGCGGCGTAGGCGTCGAGCGCGTCGTCGATGCCGGTGCCGCCGACGGCGGGCACGGTGGTGAACGGTTCCGGCGCGCCGTGCCGGGTGCCCCACTGCGCGCGCAGCGGCACGGGACCGGGGTAGTAGTGCAGATCGGCGTCGACCTCGCTGCCCGGCGCGGGCACCTCACCGGTGAAGTTCGGGGTGCCGAAGGAGTGCTCCACCAGCACGGCCCAGCGACCGCTGGAGCGTCCACGCAGCCAGGTGCGGCGCGTGTGCAGGCGTTGCTCCTCGCTGACCCGCATCCCCAGCACCGACCAGCGGTCGCGCACCGCGGGCTCGGCCAGCACCGACTCGGCCTGCACCGGATAGCCGACCTGGGTGCGCACGCCCGCCCGCAGCGGTTCGGGCAGCGCGTCCAGCGAGCGATGCGCCTGCACCAGCAGATGCAGGCGGGCGTACTCGCGCAGCAGCACCTCGGGCCAGTGTTCGGTGGTGACCACCGCGGCGGGCAGCCTGCGCAGGGCCTCGGCGATGCGCGGCGCCTGCGCGTCCACCATGCGGGCCGCGATGGCCTCGTAGGCCGCGAACGAGCGGTCGGCCTGGGCCAGGCCCGTGCGGATCTGATCGGTGAGCCACACGTCGAGCTCGGTGAGGCCCGCCGACACCCGGGCGCGCCGTTGCTCGGCGGTTGCCTCCGACGGAACCTTCGCGGCCTTGGGTGCGGCGGGCGCGGCGGCCTTCGCCGCCCGGCCCGCCAGCCACTGCGCCGCGAAATCCGCCGGGTCCGCCGCCGCGGGCACCGCGCCGCCGGCCCAGGTGAGCAGCAGCGACAGGGCGTGCTTGCAGGGGAACTTGCGGCTCGGGCACGAGCACTTGTACGCGGGACCGGCCAGATCGACGATCGTCTGGTACGGCTTGGAGCCGCTGCCCTGGCACAGCCCCCACACCGCGTTCGACGCGGTGCCGGTCTCGCGCCAGCGACCCGCCAGCTTGCGGGCGGCAGTCAGCGAGCTCGCGTCGGGTGCCAGCGCACGGACCTGATCCTCGGTCCACGGCGTCTGCGCTTCGGTCATCGGTTCCCCCGTTCTGTGTCGCCGAAATATCTACCGCAGCACACCGACAACTTTCGGTCCGAGCACGGAAACCGCTGGAAAACGTTGGTGCGATGGCAGATTCGCGCGACCGCACTTGCCATGAACAGCAATGTCTGGCATTCTGACCTGTTCGGCTCGCCCGGACCACCCGCTCCGCTCGAGGGAGCGTATCGCGGGTGTGAGCACCTCATCGAGCTGCCCGCCGGGGTGGGCGAGGGGTGGACATCGAGGGCCCGCCGCGGCTCCGCGATGGCCATTCCACTCCCGCGGGCAGATTCGCTGGGGCCCAAGGCATCCCCTGGGCGAACGCCCGGCGATCGGGTAGCGTTCCGGGCAGGGTCACGGCGCCCGGGCAACCTGGTCGCCGCGTTGCGCGCGGGCGCGAAGGGGGTTGTCGGTAGTGTGCTCCGATCGGATCGCCGAGGTGGTCGCGCGCGAGCTCGCCGCCGATCCGGCTGTGGAGGACCGGGTCGCCGAATGCGTGCTCGCCGCGCTCACCGAGCTCGACGGTGAACAGCCCGCCGGGGAGGCGGGCGACACCGGCGTGTTCCTGCGCGCGATCACGGTGCACGGCTTCCGCGGCATCGGGCCCACGGCCACCCTGCGGCTGAATCCCGGCCCGGGTCTCACCCTGGTGGTCGGCCGCAACGGCAGCGGCAAGTCCAGCTTCGCCGAGGCCGCCGAATTCGCGCTGACCGGGGGAAATCGCCGCTGGGACGGGCGGTCCACGGCCTGGCGTGAGGGCTGGCGCAACCTGCACGAACCCGATCTGGCCCGGATCGAGGTGGATCTGCTCACCGCGGGTGACGAACCCGACCGCACCATCGCGACGTACTGGGCGCCCGGCACCGACCTGTCCGACGCGCGCTGGACCGAACGCCGGGGCGAGGCCGCGCCGCGGCCGATCGACCCGCGCGCGCGGCGCAGGCATCTCGAGCTGTACCGCCCGTTCCTGTCCTACAGCGAGCTCGGCGCCCTGGTCGACGGCAAACCGAGCGACCTGTTCGACGCGCTGCACCGCCTGCTCGGCCTCGACGACCTGGCCGCGGCCGCCGAACGCATCCGCCTGCGCAAACTCGAACTCGAACGCGCCGTGAAGGATTCGCGGCAGTCCCGCGCCGACCTGCTCGCCGAGCTCGCCGAGGTCGACGACGACCGCGCCCGCCGCGTCGCCGAACTCCTGCGCGCCCCCGACCCCGACCTCGACGCGGTGGCCGCCGAGGTCAGCGGCCCGGCACTGGGTGCCGACGAGCTGCGCGCGCTGTTGCGGCCGACCCTGCCCGACCCGGCCCTGGTCGCCGCCACCACCGATCGCCTCGCCGAGGCGGGCGCCGATCTGGCCCGGCACGCCACCACCGACGCCGAAGCCGACCTGCGCGTCCTGGACCTGCTCACCCGTGCCCGCGCCCACGCCACCGCGACCGGCACCTGCCCCTGCCCGGTCTGCGGCCGCGGCGATCTCGACACCGCCTGGCTCACCGCCGCCGACGCCGAAATCGCCCACCGCCGCGAGCAACTCACCGCCCTGCGCGCGGCCCGCGCCGAATTCGACACCGCCCTCACCGCCACCCGGGCCCTCCCGACCCCGGTCCCACCGGAACTGGCCATCACCGCGCCGACCACAGACCACGCAGACGTGGTGCGGCGCAGGTGGGCGGCATGGGCCGCGCTCGCGACGGCGGACCCCGGGGACGACTTCGCCGAACGGGTGCGTGACACCTTCACCGCGCTCGCCGCGGAGCTGGCCGCACTGCACGAGCAGGCGCGCGGCGAGCTCGAGCGGCTCGATGCGGTGTGGTCGCCGCTGGTGCCGCGGATTCTCGCGTGGCTCGATCCCGCGCGGGCGGTCTCGGCCGACGCGGGGGAGTTGCGGGTGGTGAAGAAGGCGGCCGAGTGGCTCAAGTCGGCGACGGCGACCATTCGCGGGGAGCGGATGCGGCCGTTGGAGAGCACCGCGCGGTGGGTGTGGAGCACGCTGCGCCAGCAGAGCAATGTGGAGCTGGGCGCGATCCGGTTGCAGGGCAGCGCGGGGACGGCACGGCGGGTACTGCTGGACGTGACCGTCGACGAGGTGGACGGCGCGGCGCTGGGCGTGATGAGTCAGGGGGAGCTGCACGCGCTGGGGCTCTCGCTGTTCCTGCCGCGGGCGACGGTGGCGCACAGTCCTTTCCGCTTCGTCATGATCGACGACCCGGTACAGGCGATGGACCCCGCCAAGGTCGACGGGCTCGCGCGGGTGCTCGCCGAGGTGGCCGTGGCCCGGCAGGTGGTGGTGTTCACCCACGACGAGCGGCTGGCCGAGGCGGTGCGGCGCATGCAACTCGACGCCACGGTGCTCGAGGTGCAGCGCCGCGACCGCTCACTGGTGGAGGTGCGGGTCACCGGTGACCCGGTGCGCCGCTATCTCGACGACGCCCGCTCGCTGGTGCGCACACCCCAGTTGCCGCCCGCCATCGCCGACGAACTGGTCGCCACCTGCTGCCGTTCGGCGATCGAGGCGGCCGGGCTGGCCAAGGCCCGCCACGAACTGCTCGCCCGCGGCCTCGACCACGCCGAGGTGGAACGCCGCGTGCGCAACGCGCACACCACCCGCGCCATGATCACCCTGGCCATCATGGGCCCCGGCGCCCGCGTCGACGATCTCAACAAGCACCTCAGCGCGGTCGGTGGCCGCTGGCTGGTCGGTGTCCTGCGCGACGCGACAGCGGGCGCGCACGTGCCGATCGACCGTCCGATGCGCGAATTGATCAGCGACACCGAACGTTTCATCACCTGGCTGCGCGCCCACGAACCGACCCTCACCCGCTCGTGAATCGGCGGGGCAGGCCCGCACGGGCGAAGTTCACGCGGCGGCCTTCGGTGGAAGAGCGGCTCGACGCGGCCGAGCACCTGCTGACGGGGGCGGTGCCGGACGCGGGCGGGGTGTGGTCGCGTGCGGTGGCGTGGATTCTGCGGCTGGCGCTCGAGCAGGCGGTCGACGAGTTGTGGGCGCAGATCGCCCCGGAACTCATGCGCTGCCCGATGCGCGCACAGTTGCTCGCGCTGCGCGTCTACGCCGGACCCGAGACCGCCGGACAGGTCGGCGCGCTGTGGGCGGCCCTGTCGCGCGCGGCCCACCACCTCGACTACGAGATGGCGCCCGGTGTCACCGACCTGAGCCGCTGGCGCGAGCAGACCGCCGCCCTGGCCGCCGCCCTCGCGCTCGTCCCGCTGGCACACCAGCCGTTCGGCTGAGGCCGGTCGGCCGCCGCCGTCGCGGTCCGGCAGGATGAGCGCCGTGGCTGATCCGAAACCGTGTCCGTGCCGTCGCGGCGAACCGTTCGACCTGTGCTGTGGGCCGATCCTGGCCGGTGAGCGGGCGGCCCCGACGGCCGAGACGCTGATGCGCTCGCGCTACACCGCCTTCGTGGTCGGCGACGTGGACTACCTGCTGCGGACCTGGCATCCGAACACCCGGCCCGCCACCCTGGAACTCGACGCGGGGCAGCGCTGGCTGTTCCTCGAGGTCGTCCGGACCGAGCGGGGCGGGCCCTTCGACGACAACGGCACCGTCGAGTTCATCGCCCACTACCGGCTCGACGGGGCGCGTGAATCCCTGCACGAGGTGAGCACGTTCGTCCGGGTCGACGGTGCCTGGGTGTACCTGGACGGCACGTTCCAGAGCTGACGCGGGGGATACTGCACCCATGCCCCGGATCGCGATCGAATACTGCACCCAATGCCGCTGGCTGTTGCGCGCGAGCTGGATGGCGCAGGAACTGCTGAGCACCTTCGCCACCGACCTCGGTGAAGTCGCGCTGATCCCCGGCGAGGGCGGGATCTTCCGCATCACCCTCGACGGCGAACAGCTGTGGGAACGCAAGGCCGACGGCGGTTTTCCCGAGATCGCCGTCCTCAAGCAGCGCGTGCGCGACCGCATCGCCCCCGACCGCGATCTCGGCCACAGCGACCGCCGCGACTGACCACGGGCCTCAGCGGCACCGGAAGCTGTAGTTCGGCATCGGCCCAGTGTAGGCACCGCCCGGGTTGGGATCACCGTGCGCTGAAGCCTTCGCCGCGACCGCCGCGCTCCGTACCGTGATCGGTCACGAGTGACGGCGAGGTGTGGCACATGACGAACAGCAGTGCGGGGGCGGTCTTACAGGCGGTGCTCGCACTGGGGTCGGCGCCGCGCAGCATCGTGGCCAAACGGGCCGGAGTGTCCCCGGCGACGGTGACCTGCCAGAGCCGCGCGCTGCTCGAGGCCGGTCTGCTGGTGGAACTGCCGGAGACCGCTGGACCCGGCGGTGTGGGGCGCCCGCACAGCCCGATCGCGCTCGACAGCGCGGGCAATGTGGTGCTGGCGGTGCACATCGCGGCCGCGCAGAGCACCGTCGCGGTGGTCGACATCGCGGGCACCGTGCTGCACACCGAACAGCTCCCGCACCGCACGCTGGCCCCCTACGACATCCTCGACACCGCCATCGAGCGGGTCAGGGCCGTGGCCGATGGCCTCGACGACAGCAGGCGCATCCGTGGTCTCGGCGTGGCGATCGGTGGCCGCGTCGACACCACCACCGGCTCGGTCATCGACCACTCCTACCTGCGCTGGCGCGACATCCCGGTGCGCGAGTACTTCGCCGCCCGGACCGGTCTGCCGGTGAGCGTGGACAGCCACACCCGCGCGCTCATGCACGCCGAGCAGCTCTACGGTCATCTGCGCGAGACGGCCAGTTCGATCGTGCTGTTCGTGGGCAATGTCATCGACGCCGCCTTCGCCGTGCACGGCCGGGTGCACTACGGCCCGCACTCCGGGGCCGGGTCGGTGGCCCGGTTGCTCAGTGCGACAGCCGATCCCGCCACCGATCTGGCCGACCTGGGCGACCAGGCCCTGCTGATCAAGGCGGGTGGGCAGCACGCCACGGTCCCCGAACTGGTCGCGGCCGCCGCCGCGGGCGGACCCGAACGCGCCTGCTTCCTCGAACGCGCCGCGGCCATGGGCGCGGTCGCGGCGGCCCTGATCGACCTGCTCGACCCGGAGGCACTGGTCCTGGTGGATCGCGGCTTCGGGCTGATACCGGGCCTGCGCGAGGCCTACGACGACGCGGTGCGCGCGCATTCGGTGATCGGGGCCGACCCGGCCGAGGTGATCGTCGAATCGGCTTTTCCCGGGCGGGTGCTGGTGATGTCGGCCGCCGGCGTGGTGCTGCACGAGCTGTTCGGTGACCCGCTGGGGACGGTCGCCGCGCAGGCGGTTTGATTCGTGGTTATTTTAAGGCGGTCGAATATTGACCGGAATGGGCCCGGAAAGCGACAGTTGTCGGCATGAACGAAATGCACACCGGCGACGTCCGGGAAATTCCGGGTTCGCGGTGTTGTCGCGGTTCGAATTCTTATCGCACCATTCCATCGATTCGATCCGAGAAATCATCATGCGCAAAACCATTCGACGAATAGCTCTGCTCGCCGCGGCCACCTCGCTGCTGGCGGTGTCCTGCGCGACCGGCGAGGAAGACGACTCCGCGCTCACCGCCCCGCTGCCCACCGCCGTTCCGCCCGGTGTCTCGCTGACCATCGCGGCCAACAACGCGCGCGTCGCGCTGGAGGCCTCCGGCGAGCTGGGCAAGCTGCCGTTCACCGTGTCGTCGTGGCCCGCGGTCTCCGCCGGACCCGATGTGATCCAGGCTTTCCGCGGCGGGTCGGTCGACCTGGCCACGAACGCGGGCATCCCGCCGATCCACGCCCACGCCACGGGTTTCGACGCCAAGATCGTCGGCGTCAAGGTGCGCACGACCCCGCTGTACAAGCTGGCCACCGCGCCCGGTTCCGGCATCAGCACCCTCGCCGACCTGCGCGGCAAGAAGATCGCCTTCTCGCCCGGCCAGGCGCAGGGCCTGGTGGTGCTGCGCACGCTCAAGGCCGCGGGCATCCGCACCGACGAGGTGCAGCTGGTGGAGATCACCGGCCCGAAGTTCCTCACCGCGCTGCAGGCCAAGGAGATCGACGTCGCCCCGCTGAGCGAGCCGACCATCACCAAGTACCTCGACAAGTACGCCTCCGAGGGCGCGACCGCGGTCGCCACCCCGGCGGTCGACGCGCTGAGCGTGCTGTGGGCGCCCACCTCGGTGCTGCGCGACGAGAGCAAGGTCGCGGCCGTCGCCGAATTCGTGAAATTCTGGGCGCGCGGCGAAGTATGGGCCTGGGAACATCCCGACGAATGGATCGACGCGTACTACGTGAAGGACCAGTCGGTGTCGGTGGCCGACGGCAAACGCATTCTGACCACGGTGGAAAAGCCGTATTTCCCGGAGAAATGGGACGAGGCGATCGCCTGGGAACAGGAAACGATCGAGCTGGTGACGAGCGCCGGATTCTTCGGTAAGTCGTTCGACGCCGAGCAGCTGTTCGACCGGCGCTTCGAGAAGATCGCCTACGACGCGGTGTCGGCGCCGTACCGCAACAAGGGGGCGTGATGACCATCGCCCTGCCCCGGGCCGCCGCGCCGGGCGTCGCGCCCGCCGACGACGGCTTCGTCGAACGCCGCACCCTGCGCAGGCTGGGTCTGCGCAAGGCCGTGCCCGCCGCCCGCCTGCTCGGCGTGGCGCTGATCCTCGCCGCCTGGGCCGGTGGCGCCCTGTTCGGGCTGATCGACCCGCGCAAACTCTCCGCCCCGTGGACGGTGCTGCAGACCGGCTGGGACCTCACGGTGAACGGCCCGCTGCTGGCCAATCTCGGTGTCTCGCTGCAACGCGCCATGCTCGGCCTGGTCATCGGCGTGCTCATCGGCACCACCCTCGCGGTGATCGCCGGGTTGTCGCGGTTCGGTGAGTCGATCATCGACGGCCCGGTGCAGATCAAGCGGGCCATCCCGACCCTGGGCCTGATCCCGCTGATGATCCTGTGGCTGGGCATCGGCGAGCAGTTCAAGGTCGTGCTCATCACCCTCGGCGTGATCGTGCACATGTACATCCAGACCCACGCCTCGCTCACCACGATCGACCAGAAACTGGTGGAACTGTCCGAGGTGCAGGGGGTTTCGCGGGCGGAGTTCATCCGCAGCGTGGTGATCCCCGGCTCGCTGCCCGGCTTCTTCCTGGGCCTGCGGCTCTCGGTGACCAGCGCGTGGCTGGTGCTGATCGTGGTCGAGACGGTCAACGCGACCGACGGCCTCGGCAAGATGATGACCAACGCCCAGAACTATGGACAGGCCGACGTGATCCTGGTCGGCCTGGTGGTCTACGGCGTCTTCGGCCTGGTCTCGGACTCGGCGATCCGGCTGCTGGAACGAAAGGTGCTGTCATGGCGACGCACGATCGCGGGGTGAACGCGACCAAGGTCGCCGGGGTGGCCGTACGCGGGCTGACCCGCCGCTTCGGTGAGCGCACGGTGCTCGACTCGATCGACCTGACCATCCCGGCGGGCCAGTTCGTGGCCCTGCTCGGGCGCAGCGGGTCGGGCAAGAGCACGCTGCTGCGGGCCCTGGCCGGACTCGACTACGACGTCGACGGCAGCGGCACGCTGCGCGTCCCGGCGAAAACCTCGGTGGTGTTCCAGGATTCGCGGCTGCTGCCCTGGCAGCGGGTACTGCCCAATGTGCTCTACGGGCAGCCGCGCACCCGGCGCACCGCCGCCGAACAGGTGCTGGCCGAGGTCGGGCTGGCCGGGCGCGAACGGGCCTGGCCCAGCGAACTGTCCGGCGGTGAGCAGCAGCGGGTCTCGCTGGCGCGCTCGCTGGTCGGCGAGCCCGACCTGCTGCTGGCCGACGAACCCTTCGGCGCGCTCGACGCGCTGACCCGCATCAAGATGCACGCGCTGCTGCGCGATCTGATCGCCCGGCACCGGCCGACCGTGCTGCTGGTCACCCACGATGTCGACGAGGCGGTCGCGCTGGCCGACCGGGTGATCGTGCTCGACGAGGGGAAGTTGTCGGTGGACACCCTCGTCGACCTGCCCGGCGGCCGCGATGCGAGCCTGCCCGCCTTCCAGCGCGTCCGGCGCACCCTGCTCACCGCGCTCGGTGTCGCCGACGACGTCATCCTCGAACCCGCCACCGTCGCCTGATCCGGCGACGACGCGGCCCGAAAGGCAAACCCATGTCCGAGAAACACCTGCACCTCAACGCGTTCCTGATGTCGGTCGGTCATCACGAGGCGGCCTGGCGGCTGCCCGAGAGCGACCCGCACGCGCACACCGACATCGACTACTACGTCAAGCTCGCGCAGACCGCCGAGCGCGGCAAACTCGATTCGATCTTCTTCGCCGACAGCCCCGTGCTGATGGGTGATCCGGGCCGCAGGCCCAGCGGCAAGCTCGAGCCCACGGTGATCCTGACGGCGGTGGCCGTGCAGACCAGCCGGATCGGCCTCATCGCCACCGCGTCCACCAGCTACAACGACCCCTACAACCTGGCCCGCCGGTTCTCCTCGGTGGACTGGGCCAGCAACGGCCGGGCCGGCTGGAACATCGTCACCACCGCGGGCGGGGACGCCGCGCGCAACTTCGGCCTCGACGACACCCCCGAACACAAGCTGCGCTACGAGAAGGCCGCGGAGTTCGTCGAGGTCGCCACCAAGCTGTGGGACAGCTGGGACGACGACGCCGTGCTCGCCGACAAGGAACTCGGCATCCACACCGACGCCTCCAAGGTGCGCAAGATCCTGCACCACGGCGAGCACTTCCGCGTCGACGGCCCACTGAACGTGCCGCGCTCCCCGCAGGGCTATCCGCTGCTGGTGCAGGCGGGTTCCTCGGAGGACGGCAAGGAGTTCGCCGCCCGCTACGCCGAGGCGGTGTTCACCGCGCAGCAGACCCTCGAGGACGCCAAGGCGTTCTACACCGACCTCAAGGCGCGCACCGTCGCGGCGGGTCGCGATCCGGAGACGATCAAGATCCTGCCCGGCATCGTGCCGATCATCGGTGACACCGAGGAGGAGGCCAAGGCGCTCGATGCCGAACTGGCTCGGCTGATCTCGCCGGAATACGCGCGCAAGCAGCTCGCCGACCGGTTCAAACTGCCCATCGACGAGCTCGATCTCGACAGCGAACTGCCCGAGGACCTGCCCACCGAGGACGACATCGAGGGCGCCAAGAGCCGCTTCACCCTCATCGTGAATCTGGCCCGGCGCGAACGGCTCACGCTGCGCGAGCTGATCGCGCGCCTGGGCGGCGGCCGTGGCCACCGCACCTTCGCGGGCACCGCGGTGCAGGTCGCCGACGCCATCGAGGACTGGTTCCGCCAGGGCGCGGCCGACGGGTTCAACATCATGCCCGCCGTACTGCCCTCGGGGCTGGAACGTTTCGTCGACGAGGTGGTCCCGATCCTGCAGGAGCGCGGCCTGTTCCGCACCGAGTACACCGAGACCACCCTGCGCGGCCACTACGGCCTCGCCCGGCCCGCCAACCAATTCGACACCGCGGACGCGCTCGTGGCCGCCCGATGAGATCGGATTGGATCCGCTACCTGGTCGCGCGCTGTCTCGAGCACCGGCGGCTGGTGATCGTCAGCTACGCCGGTGCGCTGGCGGCGGCGCTGCTCACCGCGGCGCTGCCGCTGGTGGTGCGCCATGTGGTCGACACCCTCAGCGCCACCGCCGCCTCGGTGGCGCCGTGGGTGGTGGTGCTGCTGGTGCTCGGCGGGGCGCGGTTCGCGGCGTCCTACGCGCGGCGGGTGGCGTCCTCGGAACTCTCGCTCGGGGTGCAGCACGACCTGCGCCGTGACCTGTTCGCGGCGCTGCTGCGCCTCGACGGGCGCGAGCAGGCCCAGCTGCGCACCGGGCAGGTGGTGAGCCGGGCGATCACCGATGTGACGCTGATCCAGATGTTCCTGCAGCTCATCCCGATGATCGCGGGCAATGTGGCGCTGCTGGCCGCGGTGCTGGTGCTGATGACGGTGATGTCACCGGCGTTGACGGTGATCGCGCTGCTGGTGCTGCCGGTGCTGTGGATCGTCACCCGGCGCAGTCAGCGTCAGCTGTTCCCGGCCAACTGGGACGCCCAGGCCCGCGCGGCCGAGGTGGCCATGCGGGTCGAGGCCGCGGTCGCGGGCGTGCGGGTGGTGAAAGGCTTCGGGCAGGAACGCTACGAACTCGACCAGCTCGGTGACAGCGCGCGCACGCTGTACCGGTCGCGGTTGCGGGTGGCCCGGATCACCAGCCGGTTCACCCCGCTCGTGCAGGCGATCCCGGCGGCCGGGCAGGCGCTGGTCCTGATCGTCGGCGGGCTGCTCGCGCTGCGCCAGTCCATCACGCTGGGCACCTTCCTCGCGTTCATGACCTACCTGAGCGCGTTCGTGGGCCCGGTGCGGCAGTTCTCGATGCTGCTCACCGTGAGTCAGCAGGGCAAGGCGTCACTGGACCGGGTGCGCGAGGTGATCGAGTCGCCCGCCACCGGCACACCGCCCGTGGGTGACCGGAGCGAGCCGGACGACACCGTGACCGCCGCGCCGCCGTCGATCGAATTCGACGCGGTCACCTTCGGTTTCGACGACACCCCCATCCTCGACCGGCTCGACCTGCGGATCGGGTCCGGCGAGACCGTCGCCATCGCGGGCGGCGCGGGCAGCGGCAAGACCATCCTGGTCTCCCTGCTGCCCGCCCTGCTCGACCCGGACTCCGGCGCGGTGCGTTTCGACGGCGTCGACCTGCGCGAGCTGCCCGATCCACGGGCCCAGGTGGCGATGGTCTTCGAGGACACCCACCTGATGGCCGACTCGATCCGCGCCAATGTCGCCTACGGCAGGCCCGAGGCCACCGACGAGCAGGTCCGGCACGCGCTGTATCTGGCCGCGGCCGACGAGTTCGTCGCCGCCCTGCCCGACGGGCTCGACACCACCATCGGCGAACGCGGGCAACGGCTCTCGGGCGGGCAGCGCCAGCGCATCGCCCTGGCCCGCGCCCTGCTCACCGACGCGCCGGTGCTGGTGCTCGACGACGCCACCTCCGCCATCGACGCCCAGGTCGAGGAACTGATCTACCAGCGCATCGGCGCCGAACTGCGCCAGCGCACCACCATCGTGGTGGCGCACCGCATCTCGACGCTCGCGCTGGCCGACCGGGTGGCCGTCCTCGACGGCGGCCGGGTCGCCGAACTGGGCACCCTGCGCGAACTGCAACACTCCGGTGAGTTGTTCCGTGCGCTGTTCACCCCGCCCGAGGTGGTCGGGATCGGTGCCGATCCGCAGCGTGACACCGCCCGCGTGGCGACCGAGGAACTGTGGGTGGCCCCGGAGGTCGACCAGGACGACGAGCGCACCATGGAACACCTGGCCAAGGCGTTCGCCCGTCGCTCCGCGGGTGCGCCCGCCGGGCCCGGTGGTGGTGCGGGCGGCGGCATGATGGCCAGTGCGCCGCCCAGCGGTGACATCGTCGCCCTGCTCGACAAGCTCCCGCCGGTGTCCGGCGAACCGGAGGTCGACGAGTCGTTCTCGCACACCCCCGACACCGCCTTCTCGCTGTCGCGGCTGCTGCGCCCGTTCACCTGGCCGCTGCTGGCCGGGCTGGGGCTGGTCGGTCTGGACGCCGTCGCCCAGGTGCTGATCCCGTTCCTGGTGCGCTACGGCATCGACCACGGGGTGCTGGCCGGGGCGCGCGATGTGGTGCTGGGGGCGGCGGCGCTGGCGATCGTGGTGGTGGTGATCGACTGGGCGATCAGTGTGGCCCAGGTGCGCGTCACCGGGCGGGCGGGTGAGCGGCTGCTCTACGGGTTGCGCGTGAAGACCTTCGCCCACCTGCAACGCCTGGGCCTGCAGTACTACGAGCGCGAGCTCGGCGGCCGGATCATGACCAGGATGACCACCGATGTCGACGGCCTGTCGGCCTTCCTGCAGACCGGCCTGGCCACCGCGCTGACCAGCACCGTCACCATCGCCGGCGTGGTCACCGCGCTGCTGGTGATCGACGCCGGGCTGGCGGTGGTGGTGCTGGTGCTGCTGCCGGTGCTCGCGGTGGCGACGGTGGCCTTCCGGCGGGCCTCGGTGCCCGCCTACAACCTGGCCAGGGAGCGGGTCAGCGCGGTCAACGCCTACCTGCAGGAGAACGTCGACAACATCACCGTCACCCAGGCGTTCCGCCGTGAGGCGGTCAACCAGACCGAGTTCGAGCGCCGGTCCTGGGCCTATCGCACGGCGCGGCTGCGCTCGCAGGTGCTGATGGCGGTGTTCTTCCCGTGCATCGAACTGATGTCGGTGATCGCCACCGCCGCGGTGCTCGCCGTGGGCGTGCACCAGGTGCGTGAGGACCTGCTCACCGCGGGCACGCTCATCGCCTTCCTGCTCTACATCGAGCTGCTGTTCGCCCCGATCCAGCAGCTCTCGCAGGTCTTCGACAGCTACCAGCAGGCGGTGGTCGGCGTCGACCGCATCGGCGAACTGCTGCGCACCCCCGTCGACACCCCGGAGGCCGACGATCCGCTGCCGGTGACCCGCCTCGACGGCGCGGTCGAACTGCGGTCGGTGAGCTTCGGCTACGCCGCGCGGACCAAGACCGTGCTCGACGGACTCGACCTGCGCATCGAGCCCGGTCAGAAGGTCGCGCTGGTCGGGGAGACGGGAGCGGGCAAGTCGACGCTGGTCAAGCTGCTCGCGCGGTTCTACGACCCGACCGAGGGCGCGGTGCTCGTCGACGGGGTCGACATCCGGCGGTTCCGGCTGCGCGAGTTCCGCAAACGGCTCGGCGTGGTGCCGCAGGAACCGTTCCTCTTCGGTGACACCGTGCGCGAGGCCATCGCCTACGGGCGTCCGGAGGCTGAACCCGCCGAGATCGAGTGGGCCGCGCGGGCCGTCGGCGCGCACGAGATGATCGCCGCGCTCGAACACGGCTACTACCAGCCCATCGGCGCGCACGGGCGCAGCCTGTCGGCGGGGCAGCGCCAGCTGCTCGCGCTGGCCAGGGCCCAGCTCGTCGACCCGGACATCCTCATCCTGGACGAGGCGACCGCGTCGCTGGACCTGGCGACCGAGGCCAGGGTGCGTGCCGCCGTCGACGTGCTGACCACCGGCCGCACCACCATCGTGGTGGCGCACCGGCTGGCCACCGCGGCCGACGCCGACCTGATCGCGGTGGTCGGGTCGGGGGCGCTGGTGCAGGTGGGCACCCATGCCGAACTGCTGGCGACGGACGGCCCGTATCGGCGATTGTGGGCCGCCTACGTCGGCGACGAACCGCAGCGCATTTCCAGCTAACCGGCGTGGGGTCGGCTGCCGTCCGGAGGGGGTGCTCCGGGCGGCAGCCGGTTTTCCGGTCGTGGGGGCCGGAAAACGTCGGTCGGCCGGTTTCACCGGTGTTGCGTGGAGTAACAGTTACCTGCGGGAATGCCGCGTTGCGGGCGCATTCGGGTCCCGCGCACGTACGCTCGTAGTGAGTCACCAGGTGCTGTGACCCGCGGAGCTAATACCCAGGCACCCCGTGCGGTCGCACCGGCTAGGAGGTGTGCGATGAGCATTCAGCCCGAGATCGAGCCCGAGGTGCGGGCACCCGAGGCCGAACCGGTGGCGCGCACACAGGACGGAATCGTCCGCGGGATCTGGGACGGGCCGGTCGCGGTGTGGCGCAGCATCCCCTACGCCGCCCCACCCGCCGGACCACACCGCTTCGCCCCGCCCCGCCCGCCCGAGCCCTGGGACGGCGTGCGCGACTGCGCGGTCTTCGGCGAGATCGCACCGCAGGCCATGGGCGCGATGGTGCCGGTGGACTCCGACCTGCGGATGGGCGAGGACTGCCTGTGGGTCAACGTCTGGTCGCCGCGCCCCGAACCCAGCGACGACGAACCCCGCCCGGTGATGGTGTGGTTGCACGGTGGCGCCTACTGCCTTGGCACCGCCGCGCAGACCATCTACGACGGCCGCAAGCTCGCCGAGGCGGGCGAGGTGGTCGTGGTGTCGGTCAACTACCGGCTGGGCGTGTTCGGGTTCCTCGACCTGTCCTGCTTCGGCGAGGAGTTCACCCCGAATCTCGGCCTGCGCGATCAGCTCGCCGCGCTGGCCTGGGTCCGCGACAACATCGCCGCCTTCGGGGGCGACCCGGGCAATGTGACCGTCTTCGGTGAGTCCTCCGGTGCGGGTTGTGTGACCGCGCTGCTCACCTCGCCCGCCGCGTCCGGGCTGTTCCACCAGGCGATCGCCCAGAGTCCGCCCGCCACCACGGTGTTCGGGCAGGAGCGCGCGGCCGTGGTCGCCCAGCGCTATCTCGAGCTGCTCGAACTCGGCGCGGGGCAAGCGGGGCAGCTGCTGGAACTGCCGGTCGAACGGCTCGTCGAGATCGGGGCCGTGCTGCTGGACGAGGTGCCCACCCGGGAACCGGGCAGGCTGGCGGCCGCGCCGGTGGTCGACGGGGATCTGCTGCCCGGGTATCCGATCGACCGCTTCCAGCAGGGACGTTCGCATCGGGTGCCGCTGCTGATCGGCACCAATCGCGACGAGGCCTCGCTGTTCCGGGTGCTGCGTTCACCGATCATGCCGGTGACACCCGACGCGGTGAACGCCATGCTGCGCGATGTGGCCGCCTCGCATCCGGAGATGTCACCGGAGCGGATCGCCGAGATCACCTCCGCCTACCCGCATCTGGCGAAGACCAGGGGCGCGCTGGCCATGTCGACCGACGCGGCGTTCCGGATGCCCGCGGCCTGGGTGGCCGAGGCGCACGCCCAGCACTCACCGACCTGGATGTACCGCTTCGACTACGCCACCCCGATGCTCAAGGCGGCCCGCGTCGGCGCGGGCCACGCCACCGAATTGCCCTATGTCTTCGGCAATTTCGGCACCCTCAACCACGACCCGACCTTCTGGCTCGGCGGCCGCAAAGCCTCCGTCGCCGTCTCGGGCCGCATGCAACGCCGCTGGCTGGCCTTCGCCGAACACGGCGTCCCCGCCGCCCTCGACGGCTCCAAACACTGGCCGCACTACCGCCCCGCCGCCCGCACCACCCTGCTCATCGACACCATCGACCGCGTAGTCGACAACCCCGACGCCGACCTGCACTCGGCCTGGGGAGACCAGGCGGTCGGCTTCAGCTGACCTACACGTCGGTCGAGAAGCGGATGCCGCCGTCCGGGATCTCCACGCCCGGCCAGACGCGGGCGCCGCGCAGGAGTTCGCAGCGGGCGCCCACCTGGGCGCCGTCGCCGATGACGCCGTCGCGGACCAGGGCGCGGGGGCCGATGCGGGCGCCGAAGCCGACGATGGAGCGTTCGACGGTGGCGCCGGCTTCGACGACGGCGCCGTCGAAGATGACCGCGCCGTCGAGGCGGGCACCGGCGCCGATCTCGGCACCACGGCCGACCACGGTGCCGCCGATGAGCAGCGCGCCGGGCGCGACACCCGCGCCGGGGTGCACCAGCGATTCGCCGCGCTGACCCGGCAGGGCGGGGGAGGGGGCGATGCCGCGCACCAGGTCGGCCGAGCCGCGCACGAAGTCCTCCGGGGTGCCCATGTCACGCCAGTAGGAGGCGTCGACGTGGCCCTGCACCCGGGCGCCCTCGGCCAGCAGCGCGGGGAAGACCTCGCGCTCCACCGAGACCGGGCGACCGGACGGGATCTTCTCGATGTACTCGCGGCGGAACACGTAGCAGCCCGCGTTGATCTGATCGGTCGGCGGGTCCTGGGTCTTCTCCAGGAACGCGGTGACCCGCCCGTCGGCGTCGGTGGGCACACAGCCGAAGGCGCGCGGGTCGCTGACCCGGACCAGATGCAGCGTGACATCGGCGTTCGACTTCTCGTGGGTGTCGAGGATCGCGCCCAGATCGGTGCCGCCCAGCACGTCACCGTTGAAGACCATCACATTGTCGGCGCGCAGCTTGGGCAGCACATTGCGGATGCCGCCACCGGTGCCGAGGGGCTCGGTCTCGGTGACGTACTCGATCTCGAGCCCGAGCTCGGCGCCGTCACCGAAGTGCTCCTCGAAGACCTCGGCCTTGAACGAGGTGCCCAGCACCACGTGGGTGATCCCGGCCTCGGCGATGCGGGCCAGCAGGTGGGTCAGGAACGGCAGCCCGGCCGTCGGCAGCATCGGCTTGGGCGCCGAGAGGGTGAGCGGCCGCAGCCGCGTGCCCTGTCCGCCGACGAGGATGACCGCGTCGGTGCCTGAGTTGCCTGCCATCGAGTTTCCCCTGTTCACAGTGACGGCACCCTGTCTCAGGCGCCGGTGCGCGCTTTCTCGCGCAGCGCCGATCGAACCGCAATCCGGGAGCGAACCGCAAGTCCGGCCCGCAACGCACCCCGCAACGGGGCCTGCCACCAGTGCGGATGCCGGTCGGCCTGGAAGCGGTAGGCGCTGGCGTGATGGGCCGGGAGCATGATCTCCGGGTGCTTGCCCGCGGCGTGGCCCTTGGCGTGGGTCACCTCGGCGTCCGGGACGAACACATTGTGCCAGCCGGCCTTGCCCATGCGGTCACCGAAGTCCACGTCCTCCATGTACATGAAGTAGCGCGAGTCGAAGCCGTCGATGGTGTCGAAGGCGGCCCGGCGCACCAGCAGGCACGAGCCCGACAGCCAGCCCACGATCCGCTCGGAGACCTGCTCGTTCTCCTGGCGATACCGCACCGACCAGGGGTTCTTCGGCCAGATCGTGCCCAGGATCGCGTGGCCCGCGCCGTCGGCGAGGCCCGGCACCCGGCGCGCCGAGGGGTAGACGCTGCCGTCCGGCTCACGCACCATCGGCCCGATCGCGCCCGCGCGCGGCCAGCGCCTGGCGGCCTCGAGCATGATGTCGATGGAATCCACGCCCCAGCGGATGTCCGGGTTGGCCAGGATGACGAACTCGACCGACGGATCGATCTCGGCCACCGCCCGGTTGATGGCACCGCCGTAGCCGATATTGCCGCCGGTGCGCAGCAGCCGCACGTGCGCGTTGGCCTCGGCGACCAGTTCGGGCACACCGTCGGTGGACCCGTTGTCGGCCAGGATCACCTGCGGCTTCTCGCTGGTGGCGTCGGCCAGGGTGGTGATGAAGTGCTCGAGGTGCTCGCCCGGTGAATAGGTCACCGTGACGACCGCGAGGCTCGCGGGGGCTGGAGAATCGGCTGCTTCGGCTGCGTTCACGACTGCGGAGCCTAGTCGGACAACTCGCGCAGTGTGGCGGTGAGTGCGCAACGCCAGGACCGCAGCGGGGTGAGCCCGGCCGCGTTCCAGGCGGCGGGGGACAGCACCGAATAGGGCGGGCGCGGTGCGGGTCTGGGGAACGCGGCGGAGTCGCAGGGCAGCACCCTGGCGGGGTCGGCGCCGAGGTCGGTGAACACGGCGACGGCCAGGTCGAACCAGGTCGCGGCGCCGGAATTGGTGGCGTGCAGCACACGCGGGGCGTCCGGTCGGGTGCTCAGTTCCAGCAGCGCGGCGGCCAGATCGGCGGCGCTCGTCGGCGAGCCGAGCTGGTCGTTCACCACGGTGACGGTCTCGCGTTCGCGTTCGAGCCTGCGCATGGTCGCGACGAAATCCCCCTCGACACCGGAGTACACCCACGCGGTGCGCACCACCTGGGTGCCCGGGTGCGCGAGCACGGCCTGCTCGCCCGCCAGCTTCGAGGCGCCGTAGACGGTGGCGGGGCCGGTGGGGTCGCCGGGTTCGTAGGGGGTGTGGGCGGTGCCGGGGAAGACGTAGTCGGTGGAGACGTGGATGAGCCGGGCCCCCGCGTCGGCGCAGGCCGCGGCCAGCACGGCCGGGCCGGTGGCATTGGCGGCGAAGGCGGCCTCGCGGTCGGTCTCGGCGGCGTCGACGGCGGTGTAGGCCGCGCAGTTGAGCACCACCGCGCCCGGGACCAGCACGGCGTCGACCGCCGCCCGGTCGGTGATGTCGAGTTCGGCGCGGCCCAAGCCCTCGGCCGCCGGTGCCAGTCGCAGGATTTCTCGCCCCAGCAGACCACGCGCGCCGGTTACGATCAGGCGGGCGGGGTCGGGGAAATCGGCGTTCACGCGGCAAGTCTGGCACGCCGGAGCACCTGCGGTTGGGCCCGGCTGTGGTAACTGTTGGTTAGCCTGTGATGGCTGCCGGGCGAAGGGGTTGTGCGGGGAGTTCGTCGAGAGGATGCGCGAGTGCGAGAGTCGACACGGCCACCAGCGGTCAACACCCCGATGGGTGCTGTCGGTCCGGCCAAACTCATGGTGGCGATCTCGGCCGTGCTGGTCCTGGCGCTCACCGGATTCGCCTGGCGCAGTGTCGACAACCTCGTCGCCAACATCGATCGCATCGGCGGGCTCGGGCTCGGCGGCGAACGCGACGGCGCGGTCGACATCCTGCTCGTCGGCGTCGACAGCCGCACCGACGCGCACGGCAACCCGCTGACCACCGCCGAGCGCAACATGCTGCACGCCGGTGACGAGGTGGGCACCAACACCGACACCATCGTGCTGGTCCGGGTGCCCAACGACGGGCGCTCGGCCACCGCCATCTCCATTCCGCGCGACTCCTACGTCGACGTGCCGGGCCAGGGCAAGGCCAAGATCAACTCCGCCTACGGCGCCACCAAGGAGACCGAACGCGCGAAGCTGCTGGCCGACGGCAGTTCCGAGGCCGAGGCCGAACGGGAGTCGACCAAGGCGGGCCGCACGGCGCTGATCAAGTCGGTGGCCACCCTCACCGGCATCACCGTCGACCACTACGCCGAGGTCAGCCTGCTGGGGTTCGTGCTGCTCACCGATGCCGTCGGCGGTGTCGAGGTGTGCCTGAACGAGGCGGTGGACGAACCGATGTCGGGCGCCGACTTCCCCGCCGGGTCCCAGCGCCTCGACGGGCAGCAGGCCCTGAGTTTCGTGCGCCAGCGCCACGGGCTGCAGCGCGGTGACATCGATCGCATCGTGCGCCAGCAGGTGTTCATGGCCCAGCTGGTCGGGCAGTTGCTCAATGCCAAGGTGCTGGCCAATCCGGGCAAGCTCAGCGATATCAGCGAGGCGGTCGGGCGCACGGTGGTGCTCGACGAGGACTGGGACGTGCTGGCCTTCCTGCAGCAGCTCAAGGACCTGTCCGGCGGCAAGGTGGAATTCGAGACCATCCCGGTGGCCGATCTCAACAGCATGACCCCGGCGGGTGAGTCGGTGGTGCGGGTCGAGCCGAAGAAGGTGCAGGCGTATGTGAGCGGCCTGGTCGGGGAGGAGAAGGAGGCCGCGGCGGAGACGCCGAAGATCGATCCGTCGACGGTGACGGTCAGCGTCTACAACGCCGGTGGCGCCACCGGCCTGGCGGGCAAGGTGTCGAGCGCGCTCACCGGGAAGGGTTTCACCGAGGGCACCGTGGGTAACTACACCGGTGGCAGCGTGACCTCGAGCCGAGTGCTCGCCGCCGACACCGCCGATCCGAAGGCCGCCGCGGTGGCCGAGGCGCTCGGTGGTCTCACCGTCGTCGCGGATTCGTCGCTGTCGGCGGATACGGTGAGCGTTGTCCTGGCGAGCGACTACTCTGGTCCCGGCTCGAACGCGGCGAGCATGTTCGACCTCGACTCCTCGTCCACGGCGACCGCGACGCCGGTACCGCCCGCCCCGCCGATCGACGCAGGCCAGAACGGACCGAAATGTGTGAATTGATCCATGCGTGAGCCGAATTCGACGCTGACCGACACGCTCCTCGACCCGATCCTCGAACGTGACCCCGCGGGCCCGCGCGTCACCTGGTACGACGACGCGACCGGCGCCAGGATCGAGCTGTCGGGCCTCACGCTGGCCAACTGGGCGGCCAAGACCGCCAACCTGCTGCGCGACGAGTTCGCGCTCAGCCCCGGCGCCAGGGTCGCGGTGCTGCTGCCCGCGCACTGGCAGACCGCCGCGGTGCTGCTGGGCTGCTGGTGGGCCGGGACCGAGGTGGTGCTCACCCCCGATCCCGACGCCGACCTGGCCCTGGTCACCCCCGACCGGCTCGACGACGCCGACGGGGTCGGCGAGGTGGCGGTGCTGTCGCTGGACGCCATGGGCACCCCCGTGCGCGATCTGCCGCCGGGCGTCACCGATTTCGCGACCGCGGTCCGAGTGCACGGTGACCAGTTCCGGCCGGGCGGTTTTCGCGCCGCGCTGGACGGGCTCTCGGTCGGCGAGGTGCTCGACGCGGCCAGGAGATCAGCGCAGCTGCAGGGCATCGCGGCCGGGGACCGGGTGCTGTCGAGCGCGCCGTGGGAGACCGTCGACGAGCTGATCGACGGCTATATCGCTGTGTTGTTCGCGGGGGCGTCGCTGGTGCAGGTGGTCAATCCCGACCCCGCCGCGGTGGCCCATCGCGTCGCGACCGAACGGGTCACGGTGCAGCGCTGACCCGTCCGGCTTCGCGCAGTCCCGACCGGTGCCCGCCACGCACCGGTTTCCCGGTCCGTCCGCGCACCGTGCGTAGGTCGCCGTCTCCTACCCGGGTATAGGTCGAGCTCCTTCCGCGGGACGTGTCGCGTGTCACAGGGTGTCGGTACCGTGAATGACAACGTTCGGACACGACGGCACAAAGGGGTGGCGATGATTCCTCGGTACTGGTGGCGGTGGTCGGCCGAGCACGGGGCGCCCCGTGCCATTCTGCGCTGGCGGCGGTGGCGTGGGGACGCCTTCGCCCAGCTGCTCAGCGGCGAGCGGGGTCTGCACGATCCCTATCCGCTGATCGAGGAGCTGCGCGCCGAGGGGACCGGCGTGCGCCGTACTCCGCTGTCGTATGTCACCTTCGAGCACGCGCAGGTGCGAGCCATCCTGCGCGACAACCGCTTCGGGGTGCGTCCCGCGATCACCCAGGATGTCCCGGCGCCGTGGCGCAAGCGCGCCGACGCGGTGGCGGTGCCGCCGAATCCGGTCGAGCCGCCCTCGATGCTGGTGCTGGACCCGCCCGAGCACACCCGGATGCGCAGGCCGGTGGCCTCGGCGTTCACCCCGCGCGCCATCGCCCGGCTGCGGGATCGGGTGGAGGTGGTCACCGCGGAGTTGCTCGACGCGATGCCCGCACACGGTTCGGTCGACCTGATCACCGATTTCGCGGCCAGGGTGCCCATCGCGATCATCGCCGAGATGCTCGGGTTCCCCGCCGCCGACCGCGAGTTGTTTCTGCGCTGGGGCGACCGGGTCACCCCGCTGCTCGATATCGGCACCTCGTGGCGCACCCACCGCGCCGCGATGGCGGCCATCGAGACCATGGACGACTATCTGGCCGCCCACGTCGCCGAGCTGCGGGAGAACCCCGGCGAGGACATCCTGTCCACCCTGGTCACCTCCGGCGACCTGAGCCTGCCCGAGTTGCAGGCCAGTGCCAGCCTGCTGATGGGCGCCGGGTTCGAGACCACGGTGAACCTCATCGGCAACGCCGTCGCGGCCCTGTCGGCGCATCCAGACCAGCTGGCCCTGGCCCAGGCCGACCCCGACCTGTGGCCCGCCGTGGTGGAGGAGACGTTGCGCTTCGATCCGCCCGTGCAGACCACCGCCCGTCAGACCTTGGAAGATGTGGAGATCGACGGGGTGCGTATCCGGGCCGACAGCACCGTCATCGTGTCGCTGGCCGGCGCCAACCGCGACCCGTCGGTCTTCACCGACCCGCACCGCTTCGACATCACCCGCCCCAATGCCAAGGACCACGTGGCGTTCAGCAGCGGCATCCACTCCTGCCTCGGTGCCAGCCTGGCCAGAATGGAAGCGGTCCACGCCCTGCGCGCTCTCTACGAGCGCTATCCGGATCTGCGGCTACGCGGCGAGCCCACCCGGCGAAACCTGTTCACCCTGCACGGTTTCGAACACATGCCGGTCGACCTGGGACCCATCGCCCGCGCCACCGCCCCCGACGACCTGGCGGGCACCGCGCACCGGGCGTGAACTAGGCCCCCGCGCGCCAGCGGTAGCGGGTCTTCGGCCTGCCCGCGCGGCCGTAATCCGCACGGCGCTCGGCCAATCCGTCATCGGCCAGCTTCTCCAGATAGCGCCAGGCGGTGATCCGGGAGACACCGACGACCGCGGCCGCGTCGGTGGCGGTGATGCCGGACTCGGCCGAGCGGACGGCCCGCGACACCTCCTCCAGCGTGTGCTGGACGACGCCCTTGGGCGCACCGGCGCGCTGGTCGGCGGTGCGCAGCGCGCCGAGGGCCCGGTCGATGTCGTACTGCGACAGCGCCGCCTCGCCCGCGGGCAGCGCGGTGTCGAAATCGCGGTAGCGTTCCAGCTTCTCGCGGAAGGCGGCGAAGGTGAACGGCTTGAGCAGATACAGCACCACGCCGTGCGCCACCGCGTTGCGCACCATGGTCAGCTCGCGGGCGGAGGTGATCGCGATGACATCCGGGCGCGGTTCCAGGGCGTTGAGCGCCGCGGCCACCTCCAGTCCGCTGATGTCGGGCAGGCCGATGTCCATGAGCACCAGGTGGAACGGCTTGTCCGCGTCGATCGCCTCGGCCGCCAGCGCGAGCGCGTCGCGGCCGGTGTGGGCGACCCCGCCGGTGACGAAACCGTCGAGCCGTTCGAGATAGGCCCGGTGGGCCTGCGCGATCAACGGCTCGTCCTCGACGATCAGGACGCGGATCATGGCTTCTCCCTCAACGGAATACGAACGATGACCGCGCTGTGTGGTGCGGCCGTGGTGGTGATGGCGCCGCCGTGCCGGTCGACGAGGCGGTGCACCAGCGCCAGGCCCAGCCCGGCGTGGTCGGATTTCGTGGTGTAGCCGCGTTCGGCGGCCCGCACGAACATGTGGGCCGACATGCCCGGTCCGCTGTCGGCGACGCGCACGACCAGGTCGCCGTCGTGGTGATACACCGACACCGCCACCCGCTTGTCCACGGTGCCCGCCGCGGCGTCGATGGCATTGTCGATCAGATTGCCGACCAGGGTGACGGTCTCCTGGGCGGAGAGCGGATCGGTGGAGTCCAGCGCGGTGTCCTCGGTGATGGCCAGGCCGACCCCGCGCTCGGCGGCCTGGTCGACCTTGCCGAGCAGCAGCGCGGCCAGCGCCGCGTCACCGACCGCGGCCAGCAGCCGGTCGATGAGTACCTGCGACAGCTTCAGCTCGGCGGTGGCGAAGGCGACGGCTTCCTCGGGTTTGCCCAGTTCCACCATGGTCACCACGGTGTGCAGCCGGTTGGCCGCTTCGTGGGCCTGCGCGCGCAGCGATTCGGCGAACCCGCGCACCGAGTCGAGCTCGCCGAGCACCGCGCGCAGCTCGGTCTGGTCGCGGATGGTGAGCACGGTGCCGATGGCCTTGCCCTCCCAGCTCACGACGTCCTGGTTCACCAGCAGGACCCGGTCGGTGGTCACGTGCGTCTCGTCGCGCACCACGCCCCAGCGCATCTGCTGTAGCGAGACCGGCAGGTCGCTGCGGTGCACCGGTCCGTCGGGCAGATCCAGCAGCGTGCGGGCCTGATCGTTGACCACCTCGGCCGGGCCCAGCTCGGCCCCGAAGACCACCAGTCCCTCGTGCACCGAGTGCAGCACCGCGTCGTGGTGTTCGTAGAGCGCGCGCAGTTCCTCCGGCGCCAGGCCGTGGGTCTGGCGCCGCAGCCTGCGGCTGAGCAGGAACGACGAGAACGCCGCCAGCGCGAGCCCCGCCGCGGAGACCCCCAGGATGACCGGCACCTGCGAGGCCACCTGGGTACCGATCTTGGCGCGGGTCACCCCCGCCGAGACCAGCGCCACCACCTTGCCGTTGTCCAGGACGGGCGTGACCGCGCGGATCGAGGGGCCCAGGGTGCCGGTGAAGGTCTCGGTGAAGGTCTGCCCGGCCAGCGCCTTGTCGATATTGCCGACGAAGGGTCTGCCGATCATCTCCGGGGTGGTGTGGGTGAAGCGGGTGCGGTCCGGGGCCATCACCACGATGAAGTCCATGCCGGTGTCGGCGCGGATGCGTTCGGTGGTCGGTTGCAGCAGCCCGCTCGGGTAGGGGGAGTTCACCGCGGCCAGCGTGGAGGGGGAGCGGGCCACGGTCACCGCCACGTCGCGGACCTGCAGTGTGGTCGCCACATCGTGGTCGTGGCGCGCGTCGAGCACCGCCAGCACGGTCCCCGTGCCGATCATCAGTGCCAGCACCACCAGCTGCCAGACGAAGGCCTGCCCAGCGAGCGACAGCCGTCCTCGTCGCATCGTGCGTCCGACCTCGTTCCTCGATGTTCCAGAAACGCGACCCTACCGACTGGTTGTGTTGTGCGGCGACCTTCACCCCGATAACGGCGAAAGGCCCCGCGATGATCGCGGGGCCTTGCTGCCCGGGAGTCGCCGGAGTCACATCGCCAGGGCGACCGGGCGTTCGGCGGTGACGCCCCGGTGTTCCAGCAGCAGCAGACCGCCGGTGAGGGCGACCAGCAGCGCGGTGAACCCGTGCACACCCAGGGCGGCGGCCGTGGACCCGTGCCAGCTCAGCACGGTGATCATGTCGCCGAGCGGCACGAGCGCGATCACCAGCGTCACGATGCCGAGCGCGAAGCGCTGGCGGGCGGCCAGCAGCGCCAGGATCAGCAGGCCGCTGACGGTGTCGCGCACGCCCTTGAGGTTCAGGAACGCCGACGCCTCGCCTTCGGGCCAGGTGGGCAGGCCGAAGCCGGGGGCGATGGTCTCCGGGGTGATCAGGTAACTCAGACCGATATAGAGGATGAAGGCCGCGCCGATCACGGACAGGACGGTGGCGATACGGGAGACGTTCATGGGGTGCTCCTGGCTTAATTGTTGTGCTCGAAAATCTAGCGTCGCTAGGTATTGAAAGGAACGATAGCGCGCTCCGGATCTCTTGTCTAGCTTTGCTAGAATTTCGAGCATGAGTACGCAGACGCGCAAGGAACGGGACCGCGCCCAGCGGCGGCAGGCGATCGTCGACGCGGCCAGGGAGCTGTCCGCCGCCGACGGCTGGGACGCCGTCACGATCCGCAAGCTCGCCGAGCGGATCGAATACAGCCAGCCCGTTCTCTACAGCCACTTCGCGGGCAAGGCCGCCATCGTCGGCGCCGTCGCGATCGAGGGCTGCGTCGAACTCACCGTCGCGCTGCGCCGCGCCCACGACGCCGCGCGCACCCCCCGCGAGGTGATCGACAACATCGCCCGCGCCTACCTCGACTTCGCCGACGCCGACCCCGCCCGCTACGACGCCATGTTCGTGCTCACCACCGACCTCACCTTCGGCCTGGACGCCCCCCAGCCGCTGCGCGACGCCTTCGCCGCCATGGAGGCGATGTTCCGCGGCACCGCCGAGGGTGACGAACTCGGCGCCCGCACCGAGGACGCCTGGAGCGCCCTGCACGGCCTGGTCACCCTGGACCGCTCCGGCCGGTTGCGCCCGGAACTCCGCGAACGCCGCATCGAACTGCTGGTCGACATGTGGAGCTCATTGAGCTGAGCCGCCACGCGGTGACCCTGCCCAGTGACCACCATCGCGTCGGCGCGCACGCCCGGCCCGCGTACGTTGGAGGCAACAGAACCGTCGAGCTGGGAGGACATCGATGGCGGAGGTCGTAGTAGTCGGCTCCGGCCCGAACGGCTTGGCCGCCGCGGTGATCGCGGCCAGGGCCGGGCTCTCGGTGCGGGTGCTCGAGGCCCAGGACCAGGCCGGCGGTGGTTCGCGCACCGCCGAACTCACGCTGCCCGGGTTCCACCACGATGTCTGCGCGGGCGCGCACCCGATGGCGCTGGCGTCCCCGTTCTTCCGCGCCTTCGACCTGGCCGCGCACGGCGTCGACCTGCTCGCGCCCACCGTCTCCTACGCCCACCCGCTCGATGGCGGCATCGCCGGATTGGCCTGGCGCAACCTGGAATCCACGGTCGCCGACCTGGGCCGCGACGGTCCCGCCTGGCGCTCGCTGTTCGCCCCGCTGATCGAGCACTGGCCCGACGTGGTCGAGCTGGCCATGTCGGATCTGCGGCATCCGCCGCTGCGGATACCCACCGGCGTGCGCTTCGGGCTGCGGCTGCTGGAGCAGGGATCGCCGCTGTGGAACAACCGTTTTCACGAGCAGGTCGCGCCCGCGCTGCTGACCGGTGTCGCCACGCACGCCATCACCGTGCCGCGCGCGCTGCCCGCGGTCGGTGCCGCGCTGCTGCTGGGCACCCTCGCGCACGTGGGCGGCTGGGTGATCCCGCGCGGCGGCAGCCAGGCGATCCCGAACGCGCTGATCGCGGAACTGGAACGGCTCGGCGGCGAGGTCGTCACCGGTCACCGGGTCGACGATTTCGCCGAACTCGCCACGGCCCGCGCGGTGCTGTTCGACACCTCGCCCGCCGAATTCCTGCGCATCGCCGGTGACCGTCTCCCCGAGCGCTACCGCCACCGCCTGGGCCGGTTCCGCTACGGCGGCGCCGCCTGCAAGGTGGATTTCGCGCTGTCGGGCCCGGTGCCCTGGGCCGCGCCCGGCGCCGAGCTGGCGGGCACGCTGCACCTGGTCGGTACCCGCGCCGAGGCGATGACGGCCGAACGGCAGGTCGCCGCAGGACGATTCGCCGACCGCCCCTACGTCCTGGCAATCCAGCCGGGCGTGGTCGACGACACCAGGGCTCCCGCCGGTCAGCACACCTTCTACACCTACGCCCACGTGCCCAACGGTTCCGACCGCGATATCAGCGAGACCGTCATCGCCCAGGTCGAACGCTTCGCCCCCGGCTTCCGCGACCTGATCCTGGCCACCCATGTGCGGCCCGCCGCCTTCATGCCCGCCCACAACGCCAACTATGTCGGCGGTGACATCTCCGCGGGCGCGATGACCCTGCGCCAGACAGCCTTCCGCCCACTGGCCCGCTGGAACCCCTACGCCACCCCCATCCCGGGCAGCTACCTGTGTTCGTCCTCGACGCCACCCGGCCCCGGCGTGCACGGCATGTCCGGTCTGCACGCGGCCGGGCACGTCCTACGCACGCGCTTCGGCATCGTCACCGACCCGCTCGACCTCCTGCGCGGCGCGACCCCCTCGTATCACCGCTGATCACGGTCCGGCCGGCTGCCCGGCCGGATCATGTCCGGCTCCAGATAGACCGTGCCGGTAGTGGGTACCGCCGCGTGAACCCGCTCGTCGGCGGCATCGAGCGCCGCGCCCACCTCGGCGATATCCAGTTCCGGCCGCAACGCGATCTTGGCGTTGACCAGCATGTCGCTGGGCCCGAGGTACTGGGTCTGCATCCGGATGACCCGCACGATGCGCGGATCGGCCAGCAGCGCGGCGCGAATCGCGGCGTCCTCCTTGGCCGTCGCGCCCTCGCCGATCAGCAGGCTCTTGGTCTCGACGATCAGCACGATGGCATTGCACCCGAGCAGCAGGCCGATGCACAGGGTGCCGATCCCGTCCCACACGGGGTTGTCCGTCGCCATGGTCAGCCCGACCCCGGCCAGCGCGAACACCAGGCCCAGCAGCGCGCCCGCGTCCTCGAGCAGCACCACCGGCAGTTCCGGATTGCGGGTGTTGCGGATGAAATGCCACCACGAGTGCTTGCCCTTGAGCGGAGCGGACTGCCTGCGCGCGGTCCGGAAACTGGCGCCCTCCAGCACCATCGACACCAGCAGGATCACGATCGCCACCGTCGGCGATTCCAGCTGCTCCGGGAACCGGATCTTGTGGATCGCCTCGTTCACCGCGAACAGGCAGCCCATGGTGAACAGCACCAGCGCCACGACGAACGAATAGAAGTACCGGTTGCGCGAATACCCGAACGGGTGCAGCGCGTCGGCGGGCAGACCGGCCCGCTTGCGCCCGACCAGCAGCAGCGCCTCGTTGCCGGTGTCCGCCACCGAGTGCACCGCCTCGGCCAGCATCGACGACGACCCCGTGATGAACGCCCCGACGAACTTCGCGATCATGATCCCGGTGTTCGCCGCCAGCGCCGCGATGATCGCGATCGCGCTGTCTTCGCCCTGCGCCGCCATACCCGGCGACGCTACCCGCCGACCCGCACCGCCCCGTCGACCTCGCCCCAGGTGTCGACCATGGGTTTTCGGCCGCCTCGCGTCCGAGGCTGATTCGTGTCGGCCAGCGAGAACTTCTCCACCACCTGGTCGAACGCGGTCATGCCGGGCCCGCCGTCGGTGTCCAGGC
>NZ_JBSGDP010000060.1:0-39892 GCF_053602435.1 Nocardia sp. NPDC004415 | reverse complement strand
GCCGTGCACCTCCACCGGGCCGTGGGGCGGGTGGCGCGCGACTTGGTGGGGGGGATCCCGCCGCCCGAGCAGCGACGCGGGTACCGGGACGAGGACGACGAGCCCTTCGGCTCCGGTCTCGTCGCCGACCTGGTCCGGCCGGTGGACTCGCCGCCGCGTGAGCGACCCGCCTGGCGCGCGGAGTATCTCGACCCGCCCCGGTCGGGCTCGCGCGCGTGGAGCCTGGTCGGTGTCGTGGTGGTACTGATCCTGCGGCGACCACCACCGACCACCCGCTGAGCCTGCCCGGGACTCGGGCGGGCCGAAGTTGTCGGACCGTCGTCCTACGCTGCCGATCGTGCCCGAGCCCGTACTTCCGGCTGCCGCCCGTCAGCTGGCCTTCGACGAACTGGAGACCCCGCTCTACGACACCACTTTCGTCGTCGTCGACCTGGAGACGACCGGGACCAGCCCGGAGGGGGATTCGATCACCGAGATCGGGGCGGTGAAGGTGCGTGGGGGAGAGGTGCTGGGGGAGTTCGCGACCCTGGTGAATCCGGGGTTCGCGATTCCGCCCGCGATCGTGCAGATCACCGGGATCACCACGGCCATGGTGTACGAGGCGCCGCGGATCGAGGCGGTGCTGCCGGGGTTCCTCGAATTCGCGGCGGGCGCGGTGCTGGTGGCGCACAACGCGCGCTTCGACACGGCCTTCCTGAAGGCGGCCGCGGCGCGCCAGCAGATCGCGTGGCCGAATCCGCAGGTGCTGTGCACGGTGAAACTGGCCCGGCGCGTACTCACCAAGGACGAGGCGCCCTCGGCCCGGCTCGGGGTGCTGGCCCAGGTGCTCGGTGCCGCCACCACGCCCACCCACCGCGCGCTCGACGACGCCCGCGCCACCGTCGACGTGCTGCACGCGCTCATCGCCCGGGTCGGCAACCAGGGCGTGCACAGCCTGACCGAACTGCTCGACTATCTGCCCGGGGTCACCGGCACCCAACGCGCCAAACGCACCTTCGCCGCCGATCTGCCCGCCGCGCCCGGGGTCTACCTGTTCCGTGGCCCCTCCGACGAAGTCCTCTATATAGGGACCGCGGTGAATCTGCGCCGCCGCGTACGCACCTACTTCACCGGCTCGGAGACCCGTGGCCGCATGAAAGAGATGGTGGCACTGGCTAATCGGGTCGATCACGTGGTGTGCGCGCACGGACTGGAGGCGGGTGTGCGCGAACTGCGCCTGCTCGCCGCGCACGCACCGCCCTACAACCGCCGCTCGAAGTTCCCGCGCCGCGGATGGTGGCTCACCCTCACCGACGAACCGTTCCCCCGCTTCACCACCGTGCGCACACCCACACGAACGGCGTTGGGGCCGTTCACCTCTCGCACCGACGCCCTCGATGTGGGCGCGACGATCGCCGAGTTCGCCGGGCTGCGCACCTGCCTCACCCGGCTCGCCCGCGGCGCCCGCCACACCTGCCCGCCCGCCGCCGTCGGCGGCTGCCCCGCGGCCCACCCCGAGGGCGACCTGGACATGCTCACCTACCGCCCCGCCGTCGACGCGGTCCGCGACCTGTTCACCGGCCGCTGTGACGCCCTCCTGCGCGCCATGCTCGACCGCGTCGAAAACCATGCCACCGCCGAACATTTCGAGGCCGCCGCCCGTCTGCGCGACCGCACCGCCACCGTCGTCACCCGGCTGCACCGCACCCAGCGCCTCGCCGCCCTGGCCCGCCTCGCCGAATTGATTGTCGCCCTGCCCGACGGCGCGGGCGGCTGGGAGTTCGCCGTCATCCGCCACGGCCGCCTCGCCGCCGCGGGCACCGCCCGCCGCGGCACCCCACCCATGGCCGTCGTCGACCAGATCCTCGCCGCCGCCGAAACCGTCGTCCCCGACCTGGGCGACGCGGCATCCGCCGACCGGTCACCCGCCGAGGTGCGCGCTCACCCGCTCGCGGCAGCAGGGCCGTGCTCGGCCGGACTCCATCCCGCCGAGGACGACATGCCCCCGTTGCGTGGCGCTTCGCCGGAGGAGGCCGGCGTCATCGCGCGGGCGCTCACGGCCCCGGGCGCCCGCATCGTCCGGGTCAGCGAGGGCTATCACGAACCCCTGCACGGCGCCGCCCGCTGGGCCGCCTGGGCCCAACGGGCCCGAACCGCCGCCTCGGCGCGCACCGAAGGCGAGGAATACCTCGCCGAGCGCTAACCGTCACCGCCGCCCCGGAGACGCCGCGCGCATCGGCCACAGAGGGCTCGCGTCCACAACGTCGGCGCGGCCGTGGATCGAACGTGACGGCCATGACGTGCGCCCACCGTGCGGGTGATCGCGGCGTACGCACGTCGGCGCTACCCGGTATGCCGGGGCCGCTGTGACCCGCGAGTGTGCAGGCGTCGAGCCTGCCGGAGGCGTTCGAGCAGTGATCCGGAATCATGGGGGACATCGCAGGATCGTGGTGGCTGGACGCGGACGAAAGGGATCGACGGCGGATGTTCGTGAAGGTGTGTGGGCTGACCACCGAGGAACAGATCGACTGGGCCGTGGAGCTCGGGTACTCGGCGATCGGGGTCATGGTCACGACCAAGAGCAAGCGGTATCGCACCCTGGAGCAGGCGCGGGCGCTGGCCGGATACGCGCGCGGGCGGATCGGCACCTTCGCGGTGGCTTTGGAGCCCGCCGAGGTCGCCGAGGTGGCCGACGCGTTCGACGTGGTGCAGCTGTACCGGTGGGCCGATCTGCCGAACCTGGCGTTCTGCTCGTCGGCGCCGCCGGAACCGGGACAGACCAGCGAATACTTCTTCTACGACGCCAGCGCGGGCTCGGGGGTCTTCGAGGAGTTCCCCGAGTGGGTGCGCGCGCTGCCGGGCAAGGTCGTGCTGGCGGGCGGGCTCGACGCGGACAATGTCGCCGACACCATCGCCCGGCACCGGCCCTACGGCGTCGACGTGTCCAGTTCGGTGGAGACGGCGCCGGGGGTGAAGAGCTACGAGCTCATGCGCCGGTTCAAAGCGGCCACCGAGCGGCGCGAAGTTCTAGGCTGATCCCATGATTACCGCGATCGTGCTGATCCAGGCCGAGAACTCTCGCATCCCCGAGACCGCGCAGGCGCTCGCCGACACCGCCGGAGTCGCCGAGGTGTACTCCTGCGCGGGCGATGTCGACCTGATCGCGATCGTGCGGGTGCGCGACCACGAACGCATCGCCGAAGTGGTCACCGGCGGCATCGACAAGGTGCCCGGCGTGGTCCGCACCACCACCCACATCGCCTTCAAGTCCTACTCCAGCGCCGACGTGGAAGCCGGATTCTCGCTGGGGGAGTGAGGCTTTCGCCCGCTCAGGCCTCGTCGAGGGTCTGGGTCAGCTCGGCCCAGGTCTGCAGCAGCTTCGCCGCCGCGCCGCTGTCCACCGCGGCGGCGGCGCGCTCGATGCCCGCGGCCAGCGCGGCGTCCAGATCCAGGTCGACATCGCCCACCCCGCGCGAGAGGTCGTAGGCCACGATCGCCGCGGCCGAGTTCAGCAGCACCGCGTCGCGCACCGCGCCGGGCGCCCCGGCGAACACCTCCCGGGCGATGGTCGCGTTGTCCTGGGCGTCACCGCCGCGCAGCGCGTCCAGATCGACGCGGGGGATACCCAGGCTGGTCGGGTCGAGCACGGTCTGCCGGACGCGTCCCCCGCTGACGATCCACACATCGGTGCGGTCGGAGGTGGTGATCTCGTCGAGCCCGTCGCGCCCCCGCACCACCAGCGCGCTCGCGCCGCGTTCGGCGAACACCCCCGCGATCACGGGCGCCAGGTCGGCGAACGCGCACCCGATCAGCCCCGCGCGCGGCTGGGCCGGGTTGGTGAGCGGACCAAGCACGTTGAACACGGTCGGGATGCCGATCTCCTTGCGCGCCGGACCGGCGAAGCGCAGCCCGGAGTGGAACAGCGGGGCGAAGCAGAAGCCGATCCCGGCCTCGCGCACCGAGCGCGCCACCGATTCGGGGCCCAGCGCCAGCTTCACGCCCAGCGCCTCGAGCACATCGGCGCCGCCCGCCTTGGAGGAGGCCGCCCGGTTGCCGTGCTTGACCACCGGGACGCCACTGGCCGCCACCACCACCGAGGACATGGTGGAGATGTTGACCGAACCGGAGCGGTCGCCGCCGGTGCCGACGATGTCGACCGCGTCGCCGTCACCGGGCACCAGGCGGGCGTGCCCGAGCATGCCCGCGACCATGCCGCCCAGTTCGGCGGGGGTGGGGCCCTTGATCTTCATGGCGACGCCGAAGGCCGCGATCTGGGCGGCGGTGGCGTTGTCGGTGAAGATCTCGTCGATCACCCAGGTGGTGTCGTCGGCGGCCAGGTCGCCGCCGTCGGCGAGGGTTCCGAGCACCTGGGGCCAGCTGCGCACGCTCATCAGCTCCGCATCTCCGTTCGACGACACAGCACGCAACTCTGATCGGGCGCACCGGGATGGCGCAAGGGCATGTGCGCCGTGGGCGAGTTTACGGTGCGGGACGCGGTGGCTGCAGCGCGTCCCAGCCGTCGGCGACGCCGTCGTGGCGCTGGGCCAGCCCCGCCATCCGGGAGCGTTCCTGCGAACAGCTCAGCGGATCGAGCAGCTGCACGCGCTGCAACAGCACCGGGACGAGGTCGCCGGTGGCCGGGCGATCGCTCTCGACGCGCTGGTAGCCGTCGTATCCGGCGATCTCGGCGGCGGTGTCGACCTGGTCGGCGGGCAGGCGCAGGTGATGACGCAGCACCGCCTCGGCCTCGCGATCGAGCTCGGTGGCCCGGTCCAGGGCGCTCGAGGCGGACTCCGCGTCGTCGAAACTCGACGCGACCACCACCAGATCGGCCCGCGCCGGGTCCAGCGACTCGGTCTGCCCGCCGAACAACCGCCGCCACATCCGCACCACGACCATGCCGCCTCCTCGTCTCAGGTTATCCACATCCAACGCTGTCACAATGGGTCGTCACGTGATAGCCGCCAACACGCCGACGGTGGTTCCGGACCCCCTCTGTACGTGGGTTTTCCGATTCACGCGACAAACTTTCGTACCCGGGTACAGCTGTCGTACTACGAAGAGTCATACTTACCCCGTGACGACCGCAGTAGGCACCCCAGGATCGGCCATTACTCAGCGTGTGCATTCGCTGAACCGGCCCAACATGGTCAGCGTCGGAACCATCATCTGGCTGTCGAGCGAGCTGATGTTCTTCGCCGGCCTCTTCGCCATGTACTTCGTTGCGCGCGCGCAGGCGCACGGCAACTGGCCCCCGGAGCCGACCGAGCTGAACATGAAGCTCGCCGTTCCGGTGACGGCCGTGCTGGTCGCATCGTCGTTCACGTGCCAGATGGGTGTGTTCGCCGCGGAGAAGGGCGACGTGTTCGGCCTGCGCCGCTGGTACGTGATCACGCTGCTGATGGGCGCGTTCTTCGTCTTCGGCCAGGGCTACGAGTACTACCACCTGGTGCATGAGGGAACCACGATCGCCGACAGCTCCTACGGCTCGGTTTTCTACATCACCACCGGCTTCCACGGTCTGCACGTGATCGGCGGTCTGATCGCGTTCGTGTTCCTGCTCATCCGCACCTCGCTGAGCAAGTTCACGCCCGCTCAGGCCACCGCCGCCATCGTGGTGTCCTACTACTGGCACTTCGTCGACATCGTGTGGATCGGGCTGTTCGCCACGATCTACTTCGTCCGCTAGCGCGCGGGCGCACAGCATTTGCACAAGTCGGTTCCGTCTACTCCAAAGGGACACAGATGAGTTCATCTCCCCCGTCGGCCCCAGAGCCCGCTGGCCCCGGCACCGGTCAGGCCGCCAAGACGCGTAAGCAGCGTCGCGCCCGCCGTCGTATCGCGGGTGCTCTCGCGCTGATGGTCGGCCTCGTCGGAGCCGGCTTCCTGGCCACCGCGCTCACCCCCGAGCCCCAGGTCGCCACCGCGCACGAGGACACCTCCGCGCTGATCCGCGAGGGCAAGCAGCTCTACGACACCTCCTGCATCACCTGCCACGGCGCGAACCTGCAGGGTGTCGCCGACCGTGGTCCGAGCCTGATCGGTGTCGGCGAGGCCGCGGTCTACTTCCAGGTCTCCACCGGCCGCATGCCGATGGCCGCCAACGGCGCCCAGGCCGTGCGCAAGCCGCCGAAGTTCGACGCGCACCAGACCGACGCGCTCGGCGCGTACGTCGCCGCCAACGGCGGTGGCCCCTCGGTGGTCCGTGACGCGAACGGCGAGATCGCCCAGGAGTCGCTGCGCGGTGCCGACATCGCCCGTGGCTCGGAGCTGTTCCGCATGAACTGCGCCTCCTGCCACAACTTCACCGCCCGTGGCGGTGCGCTCTCCGGCGGTAAGTTCGCCCCGCCGCTGGAGCCGGCCAGCGAGGCGCAGCTCTACACCGCGATGCTCACCGGCCCGCAGAACATGCCGAAGTTCTCCGACCGTCAGCTGTCGTCGGAGGAGAAGCGCGACATCGTCGCCTACGTCAAGAACGCGGCCGAGGAGAAGTCCCCCGGCGGCTGGGACCTGGGCGGTTTCGGTCCGGCGACCGAAGGCCTCGCCATCTGGGTCATCGGCATCACCGCCGTGGTCGGCGCCGCGATGTGGATCGGATCGCGGTCATGACCGGTCAGCGCGCGGAGGCGGTAGCGCGGCGTGACCACGCAGCGCGCCCGAGCATGACGAATTGGATGCAGCCATGAGTGGACAGGAGCACAGCGACATGGGTCGCGAACCCACCGAGGACGAACTGGACGCGATGTCGCGGGACGAGCTGGTCGAGCTCGGTACCGGACGCGACGACGTCGAGGTCGTCTACCGCAACGAGCGGTGGCCCACGCCCGGCACCCGGGCCGAGAAGCGCGCCGAGCGCGCCGTCACGTTCTGGTTCGCCATCTCCGGCCTCGCCGCGGCCGCGCTGATCGGTGTCTTCCTGTTCTGGCCCTGGGAGTGGAAGGGCAACCGGCAGGACGGCCACCAGGCCTACGCGCTGTTCACCCCGCTGGTCGGCCTGACCTTCGGCATCTCGGTGCTGGTCATCGGTATCGCGGTGGTGCTGATCCGCAAGCGGTTCATCCCCGCCGAGATCTCCATCCAGCAGCGCCACGACGGCCCGTCCGACGAGGTCGAGCGCCGCACCCTGGCCGCCGAGCTGCAGGACGCGCTGGACTCCTCCACCCTGGGCCGCCGCAAGATGATGCTCGGTACCGCGGGCGCCGGTGTCGGCGTGCTCGGTATCGGCGCGCTGCTGGTGTTCGTCGGTGGCATGGTCAAGAACCCGTGGGCCAAGCGCGACAAGTCGCCGCTGTGGGTCTCGGGCTGGACCCCGGACTACCCGGGCGAGACCATCTACATCCGTCGCGACACCGGCCGTCCGCAGGACGTCGTGCTGGTGCGTCCGGAAGACCTGGACGCCGGCGCCATGGAGACCGTGTTCCCGTGGAAGGAGAAGTGGCGCGGCGACGAGCACGAGACGCTGCAGTCGCTGCGCGGCATCCGCAACTCCGTCATGCTGATCCGCCTGCGCACCGCCGACGCGGAGAAGGCGATCAAGCGCAAGGGTCAGGAGAGCTTCAACTTCGGCGACTACTTCGCCTACTCGAAGATCTGCACCCACCTCGGCTGCCCCACCTCGCTGTTCGAGCAGCAGACCAACCGCATCCTGTGCCCCTGCCATCAGTCGCAGTTCTCGGCGACCGAATGGGGTAAGCCGGTCTTCGGTCCCGCCGCCCGCGCACTGCCTCAGCTGCCGATCACCGTCAACGCCGAAGGCTTCCTGGTCGCGAACGGCGACTTCATCGAGCCGCTCGGCCCGGCCTTCTGGGAGCGTCGTTCATGAGCACTCTGGTGGCGAACCAAGCCAACGAGATGGACGAGCGGTATCGCGCCGCGGCGTTCGTCAAGCGGTCGATCAACAAGGTCTTCCCGACCCACTGGTCGTTCCTGCTGGGCGAGATCGCGCTGTACTCGTTCATCATCCTGCTGCTGTCGGGTATCTACCTGACGCTGTACTTCGACCCGTCGATGGCGCACGTCACCTACGACGGTGCCTACCAGCCGCTGCGCGGCGTCGGCATGTCGCGGGCCTACGAGACCGCGCTGAACATCTCCTTCGAGGTGCGCGGCGGTCTGTTCGTCCGGCAGATCCATCACTGGGCGGCGCTGCTGTTCGCGGCGTCGATCATCATCCACCTGTTCCGCATCTTCTTCACCGGCGCGTTCCGCAAGCCGCGTGAGGCGAACTGGGTGATCGGCTCGCTGCTGCTGATCCTGGCGATGTTCGAGGGCTTCTTCGGCTACTCGCTGCCCGACGACCTGCTCTCCGGTACCGGTCTGCGCGCCGCGTTCTCCGGCATCGTGATCGGTGTCCCGGTGGCGGGTACGTGGATCCACTGGCTGATGTTCGGTGGCGACTTCCCGGGCGAGATCATCATCCCGCGCCTCTACATCGCGCACGTGCTGCTGCTTCCCGGCATCATCCTGGCGCTGATCGGCGCGCACGTCGCGCTGGTCTGGTACCAGAAGCACACCCAGTTCCCCGGCCCCGGCCGGACCGAGAACAACGTGGTCGGCGCGCGTATCGTGCCGGTGTTCGCCGCGGACCAGGGCGCGTTCTTCGCCTTCACCCTCGGCATCGTCGGCATCATGGGTGGTGTCCTGCAGATCAACCCGATCTGGAACCTGGGCCCGTACAACCCGTCACAGGTCTCGGCGGGTTCCCAGCCCGACTTCTACATGATGTGGACCGACGGCATGGCGCGCCTGATGCCGCCGTGGGAGCTCTATCTGGGCCGGTACACGGTCCCGGCGGTGTTCTGGGTCGCCCTGGTCATGGGTCTGGTGTTCACGCTGCTGATCGCCTACCCGTGGATCGAGAAGCGGCTCACCAACGACCGCACCGCGCACCACAACCTGCTGCAGCGTCCGCGCGACGTGCCCGTGCGCACCGCCATCGGTGCCATGGCCATCGCGTTCTACGTGGTGCTCACGCTCTCGTGTGTCAACGACATCATCGCGCTGAAGTTCGACATCTCGCTGAACGCGACCACCTGGATCGGCCGTATCGGTGTGCTGCTGCTGCCGCCCATCGCGTACTTCGTGACCTACCGGTTCTGCATCGGTCTGCAGCGCAGTGACCGGGCGGTGCTCGAGCACGGCATCGAGACCGGCGTGATCAAGCGACTGCCGCACGGTGAGTACATCGAGGTGCACCAGCCGCTGGGCCCGGTCGACGACCACGGCCACGCGATCCCGCTGGAGTACCAGGGCGCCGCGGTGCCGAAGAAGATGAACAAGCTGGGTTCGGCGGGCAAGCCGGGTCTGGGCAGCTTCCTGCGCCCCGACCCCACGGCCGAGTCCGACGCCTACTTCGAGAACGAGCACGCCGACGAGCACCGGATGCTCACCGCGCTCGCCGAGGAGCAGGCGCGTGTCGAAGGCGGCAAGTCGAACGGTCACTGACCGGCCGCACCGAACGAAAGGCCCCGGATCGCTCAGCGGTCCGGGGCCTTCGGCGTTCGCGGGTCAGAGCCGCGGGGTGCGGCGGTAGGCCTCGATCGCGTCGAACTTGGCCAGGTTGTGCCGGGCGTCGGCCAGCGCGTCGTGGGCGTCGCCGGGGATCGGCGGCAGCTCGGGGCTGCCGTGCGCGGCCCAGTGCTGGCGCAACTCGTTGGTGTAGCGGGGCAGTTCCTTGGGCAGCGCGGTCATATCGCCCCAGAGCTGGCACAGCGCCACATGGTCGTAGGCGGCCACCCAGGCCCACAGCTCCGGCTGCACGCTCGGGCGCGGCAGGAAGAACTTGTGCAGGTCGTCGCGGATCTGTTCTCTGGTGCGATACAGCGGCGATCCCGCCGGCGGCAACTTCGGCAGCACGTGCTTGCGCACCCACGGCCCGGCCCGGCCCGCGTCGAATTCGGTCGAGACCGCGTAGTACTCGCGCCCGTCCTCACAGACCACGCCGATCGAGATCAGATCGATCGTCACGCCGTCCTCGATGAATTCCGAATCATAAAAATATCGCAGGGAGATCGCCTCTTCGTACCGTTGATGGGTCGGTCGGGAAGACCCTATGCCGCGTGGTGCGCGCGTCCTGCGCACGGGTGCACCGCGCGTACCGCGGCGGGGACCGAGAACGTATTCTTATCGGGTGACCTGGACCGTCGACGTACCCATTGACCGCCTGCCGGAACTGCCGCCGCTGCCCGCCGAGCTGCGTACCCGGCTCGACGCCGCACTGGCCCGGCCCGCCCTGCAGCAGCCGTCCTGGGACGCCGACGAGGCCGCCACCATGCGCACCGTGCTCGAGAGCGTGCCGCCGATCTGCCTGCCCGCCGAGGTGGAGGAGCTCAAGACCCAGCTCGCCGCCGTGGCGCGCGGCGAGGCGTTCCTCATGCAGGGCGGTGACTGCGCGGAGACCTTCGCCGACAACACCGAACCGCACATCCGCGGCAATATCCGCACGCTGCTGCAGATGGCGGTGGTACTCACCTACGGCGCGAGCCTGCCGGTGGTGAAGGTGGCGCGCATCGCGGGCCAGTACGCCAAGCCGCGTTCGTCGGACACCGACGCGCTGGGCCTGACCTCCTACCGCGGCGACATGGTCAACTCGCTGGTCGCCGACCAGGCGCTGCGCCGCCACGACCCCTCGCGGCTGGTGCGCGCCTACGCCAATGCCAGTGCCGCGATGAACCTGGTCCGCGCGCTCACCAGTGCGGGCATGGCAGACCTGCACAAGGTGCACGACTGGAACCGCGATTTCGTCGCCCAGTCGCCCGCGGGCGCGCGCTACGAGGCGCTGGCCGAGGAGATCGACCGCGGCCTGCGGTTCATGACCGCCTGCCAGGTCAACGACCCGAGCCTGAAGTCGGCGCGCATCTACGCCTCGCACGAGGCGCTGGTGCTCGACTACGAGCGCGCCATGCTGCGCCTGAGCGAATCCGAGACCGGCGAACCGCTGCTCTACGACCTCTCGGCGCACTTCCTGTGGATCGGGGAGCGCACCCGTCAGCTCGACGGCGCCCACATCGCGCTGGCCGAACTCCTGGCCAACCCGATCGGCCTCAAGATCGGCCCGACCACCACCCCCGACCAGGCGGTGGAGTACGTCGAGCGGCTCGACCCGAACAACGAGCCCGGCCGGCTCACCCTGGTCGCCCGGATGGGCAACGGCAAGGTGCGCGAGGTGCTGCCGCCGATCATCGAGAAGGTGCAGGCCACCGGCCACCAGGTGATCTGGCAGTGCGACCCCATGCACGGCAACACCCACGAATCGTCCACCGGCTTCAAGACCCGCCACTTCGACCGCATCGTCGACGAGGTGCAGGGCTTCTTCGAGGTGCACCACGCCCTGGGCACCCACCCCGGCGGCCTGCACATCGAGCTGACCGGCGAGAACGTCACCGAATGCCTCGGCGGCGCCCAGGACATCTCCGACCTCGACCTCGAGGACCGCTACGAGACGGCCTGCGACCCCCGCCTCAACACCCAGCAGTCCCTCGAGCTGTCGTTCCTCGTGGCGGAAATGCTGCGGTGATCGGCGGGGGCCGGTAGGGCTCAGTTCGCCACGAGGTCGTCGATCTGGTTGATCGCGCCCGTGGCGCCTTCGACTACGCCCATGTCGAGGACCTGCTGCAGGCCCTCGGCGGTGTCGTAGACGCTGACGTAGATGGCGGTGGTGCGGCCGCCGTCCTCGGTGAAGGTGTAGGTGTTGGTGGACACCGGCATCGTGGTGACGGGGTTGAAGCTCTCGTCGGCGAAGCCGTCCTTGAAGCTGAAGCCGGTGGGCTCGTCGACCGAGACGATCTCCCAGTAGCCGGCGAACTTCTCGCCCTCGGGGGAGGTCATGTAGTAGGTGACGCGGCCGCCGGGGGCGAGCGAGTGCTCGACCACGGTCGCCGGATAGGTGGGCGGGCCCCAGATCTTCTCCAGCTGGCGCGGGTCGGCGTAGATCTGCCAGATGCGGGCGCGCGGGGCCGCGAATTCGGCGGTGATGGTGAGGGTGCGGGTGTCGAGATCGTGGGAGACATCGGTGACGGGCATGATTCATTCCTCCTGGTGAAGGTCGATCGCGATGAGGTCGTCGATCCGGCCGATACGGCCGCGCCAGATCTGTTCCAGTTCGGCGAGCATGCCGGCGACCGTCCGGACCGCCGCGACGTCACCGCTGGCCAGTTGTTCCCGGCCCTGGCGTCGTTTGGTCAGCAGTCCGGCACGTTCCAGCACGGCCACGTGCTTCTGGACGGCGGCGAAACTCATGTCGTAGTTCTCCGCCAGTGCCGACACCGAATGCTCGCCCGCCAGCACACGGCGCACGATATCGCGCCGGGTGCGGTCGGCGAGCGCGTGGAACAAGGCGTCTGCCGCGTCCTCGTCGGTGTCGTTCACCCCTCGAATGTACAACCAAGTGGTTGTATGTTGTCAACCCCTCGAGCCGAACCGATTCAGCGGGGACCGCGACCGGGCTTTCCGGCTCTTCAAGGCAGGGCGGTCAGCGTCACCGTGCTGCCCGCCTCCGCATTCGAGTTGAAGCCGGGGACCTGGCCGATCACCAGGGAACTGTCGGAGTCGGTGAGGGACTTGACCTCCACCTGCAGGCCGAGCTGCTGCAGTTTGGCGCGGGCGCTGCCCACCGACTGCCCCATCACATTGGGCACCTTCACCGCGCTGGAGACGATGAGGGTGACGCTGTCGCCGGACTGCAGGGTGGTGCCGACGGCGGGATCGGTGCCGATCGCCTTGTCGCCCTCCACGCTCTTGTCGAACTGCACGCGGGTCTCGCGCACGGTCAGGCCCGCCGCGGCCAGGGCCTTGGCGGCGTCCTCGGTGGACTTGCCGCGCACATCCGGCACATTCACCGGCTGCGAGCCCTTGCTGCGATACACCTTCACCTGCGCGCCCATCGGCAGGACCGTGCCGGGCGCGGGCTCCACCTTCGCCAGGGTGCCCTTGGGGGCGGTGCTGGCGGCCTCACCCGCGTCGATCGGCTGGAGTCCGGCATCGCGAATGGCCTGATTGGTCGTGGAGATCTGGTCGCCGGGGTTGATGTCGGGCACCCGCGGCTTGCCGTTGGAGATGAGCACCGCGACGGTGGAGCTCTTGGTCACCCGCGAGCCCGCCGACGGATCGGTGCCGACCACCCCGCCCACCGGGATCGTGTCGGAGGCCTTCTGCCGCAGCACCGTCTCGAATCCGGCCTCCTGCAGCACGGCCACGGCGCGCTCGGAATCCATGCCCGCGATCGCCGGGACCGCCGTGTAGCGGCCGACCCCGACCCACCAGCCGCCGATGCCGACCAGCAGGGTGAGCGCGGTGACGATGCCGACCCACATCAGCCCGGTGCGGCGCGAGCCGGTCTCGTTCGGTGCGAGCGGATGATGCTGGACGGGCTGGACGTACTCGTCGGGGCGCGGACGCTGCGCGGTGACCACCCGGGTGTGCTGTGGTTGCGCGGCGGGCGCCGGAACCGGGTGCGCGGCCACCGGATTCGGGGTCGCGGGACTGTCACCGGGATGGTGGGCGGCACCGGTGCGGTAGTTCTCGGACAGGTGCTCGGCCGAATCCCGCGGGGCGGGCACCCGATACGGCGGCAGATTCAGCAGCATGGCGATCGATTGCAGCTGCGCGGCCATCTCGTGGGCGTCGGCGAAACGCTGTGCGGGATCGCGGGAGGTGGCCTTGGCGACCAGCGCGTCGAACTCCGGTGGCACGCCACCGATGAACTGGCTCGGCGCCGGCACGTCGTTCTCCACCCGCTGATAGGCCACCGACAGCGAGTTGTCGCCGGTGAACGGCACCCGGCCGGTGAGCAGCTCGAAGATCAGGATGCCGAAGGAGTACACGTCGCTGCGCGCGTCGGCGGTGCCGGTGGTGACCTGCTCCGGGGACAGGTAGGCGGCCGTGCCGAGGATCACGCTGGCGGAGGTGGTGTTGGCGGCGGCGACGGCGCGCACCAGCCCGAAGTCGGCGATCTTCACCTCGCCCGCGTCCGAGATCAGCACGTTCTCCGGCTTGATGTCGCGGTGCACCAGGCCCGCGTCGTGGGCGGTGCCGATCGCGCGCAGCACCGGCTCGGCGACCGCGCGCACCGCGTGCGGGGGCATCGGGCCGCGCTCGCGCAGCAGTTCGCGCAGTGTGCCGCCCTCGACGAGTTCCATGATGAGGAAGGGGTATTCGCCGTCGACACCCTGGTCGTAGACGGCCACCAGCGAGTTGTGCTTGAGCTTGGCCACCGCGCGCGCCTCGAATTCGAAGCGGGTGAGGAACTGCGGATCTCCGGCGAACTTGGGATCCATCACCTTGATCGCCACCGGGCGATCCAGCCGGGTGTCGGTACCCCGGAACACCATCGACATTCCGCCGCGCGCGATCGGCGCATCGATGCGGTAGCGCCCTTCCAGCATCTGGCCGATCAAGTGATGTCCTCCGGCTTTCACAAACTTCTCACCCCTCGCGACACTGCGACAAGCGACCGGCCACCCGGTGCGGCCACCACGATCGTAGCCGTGCGGGCCTGGCATACCAGCGGATGCACGCCCGGCCCCGTCCACTACCGTTGTCCGGGTGAGTGCCTTCCCCTGCAGCGACGACGTCCTGCCCGACACCGAAACCCTCGTCTCGCTTCCCGAGGCCGCCGAGATACTCGGCGTACCGGTGACCGCGGTGCATCAGCTGCTGCGCGACCACCAGCTCCTCGCGGTCCGGCGCAACGGTGTCGCCGGCATTCCGTCCCGCTTCTTCGACGACAACGACGAGATCGTCCGCATGCTGCCCGGCCTGATCACCGTGATGCGCGACGGCAAGTACTCCGACGAGGACATCCTGCGCTGGATCTACACCGACGACGACTCGCTGCCCGGCCGCCCGGTCGACGCCCTGCACGGCCCGCTGGCCCGTGAGGTCGTGCGCCGCGCCGCCGCCGAACCCTTCTGATCGATCGCGCCGCCGGGCATCGTCACCGGCGGCGCGTCGCGGTGGTGAAACCCTTGGCGGCGACCAGGATCCGGCGGTGCCGGGGGACCGTGGCACGGGCGGCGAAGACCTGGTGGTCGGCGGCTTCGATGCGGTCGAGGATCTCGCCGTAGAGAATCGCCGCGGTGTCGATGGCCGGACGCACGCGCGGGTCCAGCAGGGCGATGCCCGGCCTCGCGCGGCGGTAGAGGTCGCGGTTGACCGCGATCAGGTGGGCCAGGGCCCGGCGCAGCGGTGCGTCGGTGCGTCCGGTGGCCCGGCAGGCGCACAGGTGGGCTTCGTCCACGCCGAAGGCGGCCAGTTCGTCGGCGGGCAGGTAGATCCGGTCGCGGTCGAGGTCCTCGGCGACGTCGCGCAGGAAATTGGTGAGCTGGAACGCCTCGCCCAGCGTCGCCGCCGCGGGTTCGGCCTCGGCGACCGGGACCACCGTGCCCAGCACCGGCAGCACCAGCAGGCCGATGGCGGCGGCGGACCCGCGCATGTATTCGCGCAGCTCGCTCATGGTGGCGTAGCGGGTGCGATGGGTGGGGCTGCCGGGGATGTCCATGCGCATGGCGTCGAGGAAGGTCCACAGCGGGGCGGGAGCGATGCCGTAGCGGCGGATCGTGTCGCCGGTGGCGGTGAGGATCTGGTGCCGTAGGGGGTCGGTGGTGTCGATCGTGGCGTCGTCGATGGCCAGGCGCAGCTGCTTCTCGACCAGATCGAGGTCGTCGGCAGGCCCGATGCGGGACGCGCCGGGCAGGGTGGCGGCGGAGTGCGCGACCGGCCGCAGGCGCGACGAGCGGCCTCGGGTGTCGCGCGGATCGAGCACGTGGGCGGGGTCGTCGGCGTGGTCGACGATGTCGTCCACCATCCGCGCGAACGCGTAGAGCGCGTGCACGGCCCGGCGCTGCGGGGGTGTGAGCAGGGCGGTGGCCAGGTAGTAGGTGCGGCCGTGTTCGGCGGCGATGCGGGCGCAGCTGGTATAGGCGGCGTCGAGGTCACCGGTCGGCATGCGATCCTGCCCGGCGGCGCCGGGTGGCCGGGGGCTCATCCGGTGACTGAGGGCGCCGGCTTCCGGCCCGCGGCCCGCGCGCTGGCCGACCGCAGATGCAGCGGATCGACGGTGCGCAGCGAGACCGCCGCCACGATGGAGGCCGCCGTCGCCAGTGCCACGTGCCAGAAGTTGTAGAGCCCGTTCGCGCCGTCGGGCTGGAACACCAGCATCAGCCAGGTGCAGATCCCCACCAGCCACATCAGCGTCCGGGTGGACAGGGCGAACGCGGCGGCCAGGGCGAGCGGCCACGAGTAGTACCAGGGCAGCGCGGCGGGGGAGAGCAGCACGATCCCGACGAAGACGATGATGATGCCCATCACGGCCTCGCGCTCGCTGTGCCGGAAGCGCCACCAGGTCGCGATCAGGATCAGGACCAAGGCGACCTGGCACAGCTTGCGGGCCCACCACAGCGTGGAATCGAAGTCCAGCGGGGTGATCCAGGTGATGATCTCGGCGAGCAGCGTCGGCAGCGAGAGCCACTGGATGATCTTGTTGGAGCCCTGCAGGGCGGTGACCCAGCCGAAGCCGACCCCGGCGATGGCCGAGGCGGCGGCGAACACCGCCGCGAAGACCGCGAAGCCGATCCCGGCGATCTTGGCGAACACCAGCAGCGGATGGGGCATGTCGGCCGAGGGCCGGGCCGCGTCCGGGTGTTTCAGGTCCTCGGACGGGCCGGAGTCGCTGTCCATGACCGCGCGGCGCTGGGCGGCGCGGCGCTCCTTCTCGTGCAGAATCCAGATCCACACCAGGAACGGCAGCGCCACGGCCGCGGTGGCCTTTATCGCGACACCGATGGCGACCACGACGATGCCCGCCACGTGATGGCGTTCCAGCACCAGCGCGATGCCCGCGCACATCAGGCCCACCATCAGCAGCTCGTTGTGCACGCCGCCGATCAGGTGGATCAGCACCAGCGGGTTGAGCACGGCCAGCCACAGCGCCACCGTGGGCTTGCCACCCAGATGCTTGGTCAGGTGCGGCACCGCCCACATCATCAGCGCCAGGCCGGGCAGCATCACCAGCCGCAGGGCGATGGTGCCCGCGATGATGTTGTCGCCGGTGATCATGGTGATCGCGCGGCCGATGAGCAGGAACACCGGCCCGTACGGCGCGGTGGTGGTGGTCCAGACCAGGCTCACGTTGTCGAGCAGCACGCCGGGGTTGGCGACCGGGCCAACCTGGTAGGGGTCGAAACCGTCGCGCAGCAGCGCGCCCTGGGCCAGATACGAGTAGACGTCGCGGCTGAACATCGGCGCCGCGAACAGCAGCGGCGTGGTCCAGATCCCGACGATGGCGCGCAGCTCGTTCAGCGTGACCGTGGTGGAATCGCCGCTGAGGGTGTTGCGGCCCAGCCGCACCCAGGCCGCGATCATCATCAGGACACCGGCCCAGACCAGGATCGTCGACAGCGCGAAGCCGTGGCCGAAGCGCAGCCAGGACAGGTGCAGGGCCTCGAGCAGCGGATCGCGTTTGCGGACCGCGCCCGCGCCGAAACCGCCGAACGTGATCATCACCGCGCCGAAGAAGCCCAGCAGGGCCGCGTGGCCTTCGGGGCTGCGAGCGAAGTCGCCTGCGGTGCGCAGCCACGTCCGGACGCCGGGGTCGGTCCCGGTAGGCGTGTGGCGCTGCGGCTCGAGAGTGCGCATGGTGTCCATGGGGCCTACGGTCGTCTCGGAGGGCGGCATATTCGGTCGGTCCCCCCGGATGGTCGGCGGTCGCAACCGCGAGCTGATAAGTCGGCCGTCAGTTTACGGCTTCAACTCCGAACACTAACCCGGTGGTCGGTACCGGTGCGCGTCCGGCTACCGGTGATTCGCTCGGCGGCCAATTTGCCCGACAGCAGCGTCGTGGGTACACCGACCCCCGGAGTGGTGCCGCAACCTGCGAGAACGACGTTGTCCACACCCCTTGGCAGGTTGCGGGGACGGAACGGTCCGGTCTGCCGGAACAGGTGCGCGACCGAGAACGGCGTGCCCGCGATCATTCCCGCGGCGGCCCACGTCGCCGGAGTGTCGAGGTGATCGACCGTGAAGTACTCGCTGATTCCGGTGTACCCGCGGTCTTCCAGGGTGCTGAGCAGCTCGCGCAGATAGGCCGGGCCGACCCGGTCCCAGTCCAGCCGGGCGGCGGTCAGGTTGGGGCAGGGCGCGAGCACCGAGAGCGGTTCGTGCCTGCCGTCGCCGCGTTCGACGAACAGGGTCGCGTCGGTGAGCGCGGGCCGGGTGAGCAGCAGCGAGGGATCGCTCATCAGCTGCCCGCGACCCCGGCGCGCCGAGATCTCGGCGAAGGTCCGCGCCCAGGCGGCCCCGAAATCGATGGTGTGGTGGGCCTGCACCGGCCAGCGCGCGGCGACCTCGGCGGGCACGGTGCCGTGCGCCACCACGGCCGAGGGCGAGGCGCGCAGGCCGCGCCGGTGCCGCAGCCCGAAGCGGCGCAGCGAGCCCAGATCAGCGGTGAGCACCACCGCGTCGCAGGCGAAGCGGCGCCCGTCGGTGCCGCGCACCGCCTCCGCGTGCCGGTGACCGGGCGTGCCCGCGCCCCGCCTGCCGGTGGCGTAGTCGATCCCGGCGACCTCGGTACCGAGCTCGAGCCGCCCGCCCGCGGCGGTGAACGCCTCGGCCAGCGCGGCGGTGATCGCGCGCATGCCGCCCTCGGGGAAGTACACGCCCAGGCAGGTGTCCATGTGCGGGATCGCGCCGTAGAGCGCCAGCGCCCGGTCCGGGACGGTGCCCGCGTAGAGCGCCTGGAAGGTGAACAGCCTGGTCAGGCGCTCGTCGCGCAGGTAGGAGCGCACCTTCGGCCCGAGCTTGCCGAGCCCGCCCAGACGCACCAGCGTGGCCAACGAGGCACGCGAGCGGCGGCTGCGCACCAGATCCAGCGGGGAGTCGAAGTTGGCGTCCATGAACTCGTCGTACTCGGCGGCGTAGACCCGGCCCAGCCAGTCGCGCAGGCGCCGGTAGTTGCGGGCCTCGGCGGGCCCGCAAGCCCGGGTGACCTCGGCGGCCATGGTCTCGGCGTCGTCGTAGACGCGGATTTCGGTGCCGTCGGCGAAGCGCGCGTGATAGGCGGGGGCGAGGCGGTGCACGCGCAGCCCCACGCTGTCGCGGGTGTGCCCGACCGCGGCCAGGGCCTCGTCGATCAGTTCGGGCACGGTGAGCACGGTGGCCCCGGAATCGATCTCGTAGTCGGCGAACCGGTAGCGGCCCACCCGCCCGCCGGGATGATCGGCCCGTTCCAGCACGGTCACCTCGTGACCGGCACCGCGCAGATGCAGCGCGGCGGCCAGCCCGGCCAGTCCCGCGCCGACCACGACCACATGATTCGCTTGTCCCACAGCGCTTTTCCTATCAGGCTCAGGCGGCGCGCCGGGTGGCGGCCAGCGCCATGTCGTGCAGCAGCTGCTTGGCGGGCCCGGTGGCGGTGCTGGCGGCCACGGCGGCCAGGCCGGTGTCGGTGAGTTCGGTGATGCGGCGTTCCACGTCGTCGACGGCGCCCAGCTCGGTGAGCAGGGTGCGCAGCCGGTCGACGGCGTCGTCGTCGAGGTCGGCGCCCAGACCCGCGCGGATCTGGTCGGCGGCGGCGTCGTCGGCGCGGCGCAGCGCCTCGGCGATGAGCACCGTGCGCTTGCCCTCGCGTAGGTCGTCGCCGGAGGGCTTGCCGGTCACCGCCGGGTCGCCGAACACGCCGAGCAGGTCGTCGCGCAGCTGGAAGGCGATGCCCACGTCGGTGCCGTAGATGCGCAGGGCCTCGATCAGCGCGTCGTCGGCGCCGGCCAGGGCCGCGCCCAGGTGCAGCGGGCGTTCGATGGTGTAGGCGGCGGTCTTGTAGCGGTTGATCCGCAGCGCGGCCTCCACCGATTCGTCGCAGCCCGCCTCGCCGTTGATGTCGAGCAGCTGGCCGCCGAGCACCTCGGTGCGCATGCTCGCCCACACCGGGGCGAAGCGGGCCAGCGCGGCGGGGGCGAGCCCGGCCTCGTGCACCAGGTCGTCGGCCCAGGCCAGGGCCAGGTCACCGATCAGGATGGCGACCGCGCGGCCGTACTCGGCGCCGTCACCGGGCCAGCCCGCGGCGTGATGACGGTCCTCGAAGGCCACGTGCACCGTCGGGAAGCCGCGCCGGGTACGCGAGGAGTCGATGATGTCGTCGTGCACCAGCGCGCAGGCCTGCACCAGTTCCAGCGCCGAGCAGGCGGTGAGCACCGCGGCGGCCTCGGGTCCGGCGGGATCGCCGCCCGCGCCCAGCCAGCCGGTCCAGGCGAAGCCCGGCCGCGAGCGCTTGCCACCCCGGATGACGAACTGTTCCAGCGCGTCGGCGGCATCGGTGAACACCGGCCCCAGCGGCGCGACGATGTCGCGGCGGGTGGCGAAGAACGCGCGCAGCACCTGCTCGACCGCGGCGACGAACGCGGGCGTACCCGGTGTGAGCGCGGCGAGGTCGGCCGGGGTGGGCGCGTCGGCGACGAGCCGGGAGAGCGGGGTACCGATTCCGGCGGACAGGATGACCTCCAGGGGCAGACAGCAGCGAGGGGAAGGACCGGCGCCCACGCGCCGCATCATCGTTCCGTCGCAGAATACGCGGGCCGCGGGGGTGCGCCGACGGCGCACAGCCCGGGGTGCGACCGGTCCCACACCGGGCCCCGCCACTACACTGAACCGGTGACTTTCGACCAAGGCAGGGGACGTTCGACCCCGGATCGACCCGCCCAGCAGCCGTCGATCGTCTCGAACACCCCCTCGGTGGTGCAGAGCCTGCGGACCCACTCGGGTCGCGGCGTGCCGTTCTCCGTCGAGTTCAATCCGCCCCGCGACGCCGCCGGTGAGGCCCGGCTGTGGCGGGCGGTGCGCGAGTTCGAGCGCATGCACCCGGCCTTCGTCTCGATGACCTACGGCGCCGGTGGCTCCACCCGCGACCGCACCGTGCGCATCACCGGTGCCCTCGCCCAGGAGACCACGCTGCTGCCGGTCGCGCACCTGACCGCCGTCGGCCACAGCATCGCCGAGCTGCGCTCGCTGGTCGGTTCCTACGCCGATTCCGGCATCTGCAATGTGCTGGTCCTGCGCGGTGACCCGCCCGGCGATCCGCTGGGGGAATGGCGCAAGCATCCCGAGGGCGTCGAATACGCCGAGGAGCTGGTGCGCATCGTGCGCGACCTGGGCGATTTCCACGTCGGAGTGGCCTCGTTCCCGCAGGGCCACCACCGTTCGCCCGACCTGGACCACGACACCCGGCAGCTGGCGGCGAAACTGCGCGCGGGTGCCGAGTACTCGATCACCCAGATGTTCTTCGATGTCGAGCACTATCTGCGGCTGCGCGACCGGGTGATGGCCATGGACCCGATCGAGGGCGCCAAGCCGATCATCCCCGAGCTCATGCCGATCACCTCGCTGCGCACGGTGCAGCGGGCCGAGGAGCTCAGCGGCCGCCCCGTCCCCGCCGACATCGTCGCCCGGCTGACCCGCGCGGCCGGGCCCGGCCCCGAGGAGGACCGGGCCGCGGTGCGCGCCGAAGGCATCCGCATCGCCACCGAGATCGCCCAGCGCCTCATCGACGAGGGCGCTCCCTGCCTGCACTTCATCACCCTGAACTTCGCCAAGGCCACCAGCGAGGTCCTCACCAACCTCGGCTACGGCGTCACGGCGGCCCCGCTCAGCGCCTGAGCTCGGTCCAGGGGCGCTCCCACCGCCGGGTCAGGCGGCGCGCACGGTGCTGTGCGCCCACGCCTCGGCCAGGAGGCGGTGGGATTCGAGGCGGTCGGCGTGGTCGTGGGTGATGGTGGTGACCAGTAGCTCGTCGGCCCCGGTGACCCGCTGCAACGCGGCGAGCCGTTCCACGGCGGTGGCGGGGGAGCCCACGATCTGGGCGGCCAGCCGGTCCTCCACCAGGCGGACCTGGTCGGCGGTGAGCGGGGCGGCCGTGGCGGGGTCGAGGTATTCGGCCGCGCCGGTGCCGCTGCGCACGCTGTGCACCCAGTGGCCGTAGGTGCTCGCGCGGTGCCGGGCGGTGTCGTCGTCGGGGGCGACCACCACGTCGGCGGAGACGATCACGTGCGGGCGGGCGAGCCGCTCGGAGGGCCGGAAGGCCGCCCGGTACGCCTCGACCGCGTCCAGCGCCGTCCCCGGAGAGACGTGATAGGCGGCCGCGAACGGCAAGCCCAGCTCGCCCGCCAGCTTCGCGCTCTCCCCGGCCGAACTGCCGAACAGCCACACCTCGGCGTCGATGCCCTCACCCGGAACAGCGTGCAGCGCCACACCATTGGACGCGACATAGGTCCCGTCCAGCAGGGCCCGGATCTCGGCCACCTGGTCGGCGAACTCCGGCGCCTCGGCACCGGGCTGCTGCAGGGCCTCACCCGCGGCGACGAACCGGGAGCGGTCGGTGATGCGGCGCGGATCGAACGGTGGCGGCACCACTACCCCGTCGCGGATCTCGGTGCGCCCGGTCACCGTGTCCAGCACCGGATGCCCGCCCTTGGCGGTGCTCGCCTCGGCGCCGAACTGGGCGCGCCGGTGTCCGGAGCGGCCGAGGCCGATGTCGACCCGGCCGGGCTGGACGGCGTCGACGATGCCGAACGCCTCCACGATCGAGGCCGAGGTGTGCTGACCCACCTGCACCGCGCCGGTGCCCACCCGGATCCGCGAGGTGGCCGCGGCGACCAGGGCGAGCAGGGTCAGCGACGCGGAGCTGGCCACCGAAACGAAATGGTGTTCGGCCAGCCAGTAGCGCCGGTAGCCCCACTCCTCGGCATGGCGGGCCAGGTCGACCGAATTGCGCACGGCCTGCGCGGCATTCGAGCCCGCGCTGATGGGGGACAGGTCCAGGATCGAGAGCGGAACGCTCACTGCTTCGGATCCTTCTCGCCCGCTTCGATCGCCACCCGCAGCCGGTTCTCCGGCGGCGCGATCGGGCAGGTCGCGAAATCGGTGAAGGCGCACGGCAGATTCACCGCCCGGTTGAAATCGAGGGTGACGGTGCCGTAGGCCTCCACCGCGCCCAGCGCCAGCGACCGCGCGGCCGGGTAGGTGGTGACGCCGCTGGTGGCGTCGGTGAACAGCACCCGCAGATCGGCGGGCGTGCCGAAGGCGACCACCGTCTCGGTGACGGAGCCGATCCGGAACTCCACGGTGCCCGCGGCGGCGTGGTGGTGCTCGAGCCCGTCCACGACGGCCCCGGTGGTGACGACGCGCTCGTCGTCGAAGGCGGTGAAGCGCCCGGTGACCACCCAGCGCGGGTCCACCGGGTAGGCGGCCACCCCGGTGAACGCGGCCAGGGTGGGCGCGGCGGGATCGTGCACGCGCACCGCGTACTGCCCCGAACGCCGGATCACCTCGTAGACCTTCTCCTCGTTGAGCACGCTGATGCCCGGCGCGCCTTCGGCCGGTGTCACGATCCGCACCCCGGCGATCCGGTCGCCGTCCACGTCGAGCCGGTCGGCGGGCTGGGCGGTGATGAACACCTTGTCGTCGGTGACCCACCAGGTGCCGGGCAGGCCGTCGACGCGTTCGGGCCGGTCGGTGAGCCAGTGCAGGGCGGTGAAACTGAGCCAGCCGAGGGGGTCGCGCAGCCCGTCCTCGCGGGCGTCGTGCCAGCGCTGCCAGTCGTCGGTGAAGGTGGTGGGGGCGGTGTGGTCGACGGTGATGGTCATGACGCGCGTGCTCCTTCGGCGACGGGATGGTGGGGATGACGCAGACCCAGGTGGTCGCGCAGGGTGGTTCCGGAGTAGGCGGTGCGGAAACTGCCTCGGTCCTGTAGTTCGGGCACCACCGTGTCGACGAATTCGTCGAGGCCGGTGGGTGTGAGGTGGGGGACGAGGATGAACCCGTCGGCGGCATCGGACTGCACGTAGTGGTCGATCTGGGCGGCGACCTCGGCCGCGGTGCCGACGAACTGCTGCCGCGCGGTGACCTCGATGACGAGCTCGCGGATGCTCAGCTTCTCCGCGGCCGCCTTCTCCCGCCACGCCTTCGCCACGGCGACCGGGTCTTTGGTGTGCCGGACCCGGCCGCGGGTGATCTCGGCGGTGGCGTCGGGCTCGATCTCGGGCAGCGGGCCGTCGGGGTCGTAGCCGGACAGGTCGCGGCCCCAGATCTGTTCCAGGAAGGCGATCGCGGTCTGCGGGCTCACCTGCTGGTAGCGGATCGCGCGGGCCCGCTCGTGGGCGTCGGCCGCGGAGTCACCCAGGACGAAGGTGGCGGCGGGGAAGACCAGCAGTTCGTCGTGGGCGCGACCGTATTTCGCGAGCCTGCCCTTGATGTCGGTGTAGAACTTCTGGCCCGCCTCGAGGGTGCCGTGCACGGTGAAGATGGCGTCGGCGGTGCGGGCGCCGAACTCGCGGCCCTCGTCGGAATCGCCCGCCTGCAACAGCACCGGGTGTCCCTGCGGGCTCGGCGGCACCACGAAGGGCGCCTCGATGTCGAAGTGCGCGGTGTGCACGGCGGTGGTGGGGATCTCGCGGGCGAACACGCCCCGCTCCCGGTCGACGACCAGCGAGTCGGCGGGCCAGCTGTCCCACAGCGCCCGCGTCGCCGCCACCACCTCGGCCGCGCGCCGGTAGCGCTCACCGTGCTCGAGATAGCCACCGCGCCGGAAGTTCTCGCCGGTGAACGCGTCGGAGGAGGTGACCACATTCCACGCCGCCCGGCCACCGGAGAGGTGATCGAGCGCCGCGAACTGCTTGGCCAGCTCGAACGGCTCGTTGTAGGTGCTGTTGATGGTGCCCGCCAGCCCCAGCCGCTCGGTCACCGCGGCGACGGCATCGAGCACGGTCAGCGTGTCGGGCCTGCCGACCACGTCCAGATCGTGGATGCGCCCCCGGTGCTCGCGCAGCCGCAGCCCCTCGGCGAGGAAGAAGAAGTCGAACAGCCCGCGCTCGGCCGTGCGCGCCAGATGCTCGAACGAGGCGAAGTCGACCTGCGACTTCGATGCCGGGTCGGCCCAGACGGTGGTGTTGTTGACGCCGGGGAAATGCGCGGCGAGATGAACTTGCTTGCGGGGCTTCGCGGTCACAGGATCGCTCCGGTCGGTGTGGCGTAGCGGCTGGCCGGGCGGGGGAGCCCGAGCCGCTCGCGGAAGGTGGTCGGCGCGGTGCCCTCGGTGTCGAGCCCCTCGACGGGTTCCCCTGGGCCGCGGTGGGTGGTGAGCGCGGCGAGGGTCGCGTGCAGCGCGAGGGGTCGCAGGACGACACCGTCGACGACGCCGGTCAACTCGGCGAGCAGCGCATCGAGGTCGGCGGCCGTACCCACCAGCCGGAGGTCGCCATCGAAAGCAGCCGACCCGGTCGCGGTCGGTTCCGTGGCGGCCTCGGTCGACCTGACCGTGTTCGTCTCGGTCCGGGCGGGTGCGGTGGTCGCGGTCGGTGTGCCGACGGCGACCAGCCAGCGGTCGAGCTCGGCGACCTCGGTCTCGGCGGTCGCGACCGAATCGGCCAGGTGGACCGGCAGGTCGAGCAGGATGCGCACCTGATCCGGGTCACGGCCCTCAGCGGCGAGGGCAGCGCGCAGGGTGCGGCGGCGGTCGGCGGCGGTGGCCGGGTCGGGGGCGGTGACGCGGATGAGGTCGGCGCGGTGGACGGCGAGGGCGGTGGAGAACTCGTCGTCGGCGCGGACGGTGACGATCGACTGGCCCTGGGGGGAGCGCGGGGTGATGGACGGGCCCTTCACCGCGAAGTTGTCGCCGGTGAAGTCGATGTAGTGCAGGCGGTCGCGGTCGATGAAGCGGCCGGTGGGGATGTCGCGGATCTCGGCGTCGTCCTCCCAGCTGTCCCACAGCCGGGTCACCACGTCCACCGCCTCGCCGGCCTCGTGCCACAGCGACGCCGCGTCCTGGACATCCTTGCGGCCGAACGCTTTCGCCTCGACGGCGCCGGGGGAGACGGTCACCTCCCAGCCCGCGCGGCCCGCGCTCGCGAAGTCCAGCGCGGCGATCGCCTTGGACACGTGGAACGGCTCGGTGTGGGTCACCGTGACCTGCGGGATCAGGCCGATGCGCCGGGTGAGCGGGGCGGTGCGCGCGGCCACGGCGACGGCGTCGAGCCGCCCCCGGACAACCCCGGCGCCACCCTCCTGCACGGCGAAGGAATCGGGCAGGAAGACCGCGTCGAGGCCGAGCCGTTCGGCCTCGGTCACCAGCGTGGTCCAGTAGCGTGCGGTGAACAGGTCCTCGGCGCGCGAGTCGGCGCGCCGCCAGGACGCGGGATGGGTTCCGGTGCCCGCGAGTTCGAGACCGAGGAACCAGGTGGGCCCGCTCATCGGAGGTCCTTTCCGTCGACGGTGCCGATCCGGACACCCGGATCGGGGATCGCCGCGAGCAGCTCGCGGGTGTAGGGGTCCTGCGGGTCGGTGAACAGGGTGGCGGTGGGCCCGGTCTCGACGATCCGGCCGTGCCGCATGACCGCCACCCGGTCGCTGATCTGGCGCACCACCGCCAGGTCGTGCGAGATGAACAGGTAGCCCAGCGACAGTTCGGTCTGCAGCGTGTCGAGCAGGTCGAGGATCTGGGCCTGCACCGAGGCGTCCAGGGCGGAGACCGGCTCGTCGAGCACCAGCAGATCGGGGCGCAGCGCCAGCGCGCGGGCGATGGCCACCCGCTGACGCTGCCCGCCGGACAGTTCCGCGGGCCTGCGCTCGGCGAAATCGGCGGGCAGCGCGACCTGTTCGAGCAGCTCCCGCACCCGCGCGGGCCGGTCGGCGATGCCGTAGGCGCGCAGCGGTTCGGCGATGATCTCGCCGACCCGCCAGCGCGGGTCCAGCGAGGAGTACGGGTTCTGGTACACCACCTGGAACCGCCTGCGCAGCGCCCGCAGCCTGCCGCGGCGCGCACCGGTGAGGTCGTGCCCGTCGAAGGTCACCGTGCCGCGGTCGGGTTCGGTGAGCCGCACCGCGATCCGCGCGGTGGTCGACTTGCCCGACCCGGATTCGCCGACCAGGGCCAGGGTCTCGCCACGGTCGAGGGAGAACGCGACATCGTCGACGGCGGTGATCCCGCCGGCGTGGAAACGCTTGTGCAGGGCCCGCACCGACAGCAGCGGCGTCTGCGCGCGCGGGCGCGGCGGCCGGAACCCGGTCGGTGCCAGCGCGGGCGAGGCGGCCAGCAGCCGCCGGGTGTAGGGGTGGGTGGGGTGCGTGAGAACCTGTGCGGCGGGGCCGGATTCGACGACCTCGCCCTGTTCGAGCACCACGATCCGGTCCGCGCGTTCGGCGGCCACGGCCAGATCGTGGGTTATCAGCAGGACGGCGGTGCCGCGCGCGGCGATCCGCTCGGCCAGCCGGTCGAGCACCCGCCGCGCCACCGTCGCGTCGAGCGCGCTGGTGGGTTCGTCGGCGATGACCAGTTCCGGCCCGCAGGCCAGGGCGATGGCGATGAGCACCCGCTGACGCTGCCCGCCGGACAGTTCGTGCGGATACTGCTTCGCCCGCACGGCGGGCCGGTCCAGTCCGACCTCCTCGAGCAGCGCGAGGGCCCGCACGGCCGCGCCCCGGCGGTCGGCCCGCCGGTGCACCCGCAGCGCCTCGGCCACCTGATCGCCGATGCGCCGGACCGGATTGAGCGAGAGGCCCGGGTCCTGCGGCACGAACCCCACCCGGGCGCCGCGCAGCCGCCGCAAGGACTTCTCGTCGGCCGGGTCGACCCGTTCACCGCCGAGCTCGATCCGCCCGCCGGAGATCTGCGCCGCCTCTCCGAGCAGGCCGATCACCGCCTGCGCCAAAGTCGACTTCCCCGAACCGGATTCACCGACCAGCGCGACGACCTCCCCGCGCGCCACCTCGATCGAGGCCCCGCGCAGCGCCGGCACCGTCCGGGCGCCGGTACGGTAGTCGACCCGCAGATCCGTCACCCGCAGCACCGGGGCGTCGCCCTCGGGGGAGTCGATTGTCTTGTCGCTCATCGGTTCCCGCTCCTGCCCGCCGCCCGGCCCAGGCGCTGGGCCGAGAGCACGACGGCGATGATCACCAGACCCGGCAGGGTGGTGAGCCACCACGCCGAGGCCAGGAAGTTGCGGCCCTCCGAGATGAGCGAACCCCATTCCGGTGTGGGCGGTTTGGTGCCGTAGCCCAGGAAGCTGAGCGAGGACACCGCCAGCACCGCCATCCCGAATTCCACCGCGGCCAGGGCCAGCACCGGCTGCACCGAATTGGGCAGCACGTGCCGCGCCAGCACGGCGTACCAGTGCACCCCGGAGGCGTGCGCGGCCTCCACATAGGGGGCGTGCCGCACCCGCAGCACCTCCGAGCGCAGCACCCGGGCGAAGTTGGCGATCAGCGCGACACCCACGGCGATGGCCACATTGCGGGTGCCGAAGCCGAGCGCGGTGACCAGCGCCAGCGACAGCAGCAGCGCGGGAATCGAGAGCAGCACATCGACCACCCGCATGATCACCGTGTCGACGATCCCGCCCGCCGCGCCGGCCAGCAGACCCAGCAGCGAGCCCGCGACCAGCGCGATGGCGACCGCCGAGAGGGTCGCGGTGAGTGAGAGCCCGGCCCCGTGCACCATGCGGGTGTAGAGGTCGCGGCCGAGATTGTCGGTGCCGAACCAGTGCGCCGCGCCGGGCGCCTGGAACTTCTCGGCGGGCACGCCGGTCAGCGGGTCACCGGAGGCGAACACCGAGGGTGCGAGCGCCCAGCCGACCGCCACGGCCAGCACCGCCAGCGAGGCGAGCAGCCCGAGCCGCGCGCGGACCCAGCGGGCGGCGTCGGCCAGGCGGTGGGTGTCGACGGCGGTGCCGGTGGTGGTGTGCTCGGCCACCGGGGACCGGCGGATCAGGAGGTCAACCATGGTGGCTCCTTTCGGTCTGCGGGGTCTCGGCGTCGTCGGTGGTCTTCGCGTTCTTGGCGGCGGTGGTGCCGGTGATCCGGGGATCGATCAGCGGATAGAGCAGATCGACCAGCAGATTCACCACCACGAAGATCAGCGCCGAGAACAGCACCACGCCCTGCACCACGGGGATGTCCTGGTTGAGCACGGAGGTCTGGGTCAGGCGCCCGATGCCGGGCCGGGCGAACACCGACTCCACCACCACCGAACCGGCCAGCATGGTGCCGACCAGCACCCCGGCGATGGTGAAGGCGGGCACGCTCGCCAGCCGGGCGACGTGGCGCCACTGCACCCACCACCGCGAGGCGCCCTTGGCCAGCGCCACCTCGGTGAACGGCTGACGCCAGGTCTGGGCCAGCCCCGCCGCGAGCACCTGGGCGATCACCGCCCCCACCGGCAACGCCAGGGTGAGCGCGGGCAGCAATGTGCCGCGCAACCCCGTGCCGCCGAAGGCGGGGAACCAGTGCAGCCGGAAGGAGAACAGCTGCAACAGGATCAGACCGGTCCAGAAGGTCGGCACCGCCACCCCCAGCGGCGGCAGCGCGGCCAGGGTGTTGCGCAGCCACGGCCGGCGCGTGTAGGTGGCCGCGAAGGCCAGCGCCGTCCCGCCGAGGATCGCGAACAGCAGCGCCAGCGCCGACAGCGCCAACGTCGAGGGCAGGGCGTCGGTCAGTGCCTCGGTCACCGGCTGTCCGGAGGCGATGGAGCGCCCCAGATCACCGGTGACGGCATGCCCCAGCGCCGTCACGTACTGGTCCCACAGCGGCTGGTCCAGCCCGTAGCGGGCCTGCATCTGCGCGACCGCGGCCTGATCGACCGGCGTGCCGCTGCTGATGTCGGCCGCCATCGACACCGGGTCCGAGGGCAGCAGGTACAGCACCACGAACGACACCGTGAACGCCGCCCACAGCACCCAGAGCGCTTGCAGCACCCGCGAACCCACGTACCTCGGCAGGCCCGAGTGCCGCAGCGTCGCGACCACCCCGCTCATCTCAGTGCCCGCTCAGCCAGGTGTCGAAGAACTGCAGCCGGGCCGAGGCCTCGAAGGTCAGATCCTGGGTGTGCCCGGCCGCGCCGATCGCCTGGGACAGCTCGACGGTCGGCAGGATGAGCCCGTTGTCGAGCACCTCGCGCTGGGCCTGCTCGATGAGCGCGGCCCGCGCCGCGGTGTCGGTGGTGGCCAGCTGCTGGTCGAGCAGCTGATCCAGGGCCGGAATCGGGCCGCGCGCGTTCAGATTGCGTCCGGCCAGGGCGTAGGAGGTGCGCAGGATGTCACCGTCGGCGCGGGTCGAGTTGCCGTAGACCGCGTCGTAGTCCTTGGCGTTCTGGCGCGCGATCGCCTCCGGCGTGGACACCAGGTCCAGCTTCAGGTCCACCCCCACCTGACGCAGCTGCTGCTGCGCCAGCTCCAGCACGGCCTGGTTGCCCGCGAACACCTGGCTGAAGGTGATCGCGAAGCTCAGCCGCTCACCGTTCTTGACCCGGATGCCGTCGGCGCCGGGCACCCAGCCCGCCTGCTCCAGCAGCGATTTCGTCTTCGCGGGGTCGTAGGCCAGCCGCGCGGACTGGTCGAGGTAGGCCGGGGTCGCCGAGGCCAGCGCCGAGGTGGCGGGCTTGAACTGCGGGCCGAGCACGGTGTCGACGAGCTGCTGGCGGTCGAGCGCGGGCAGCAGCGCCTGGCGCACCGCCGGGTCACGCAGCGGACCGCGGGTCACGTTGAACTGCAGGCCGAACGGGGTGCCCGGGTTCGAGGTGGACAGCACCCGGCCGCCGGTCGCCTCGATCTGCGGGGCGTCCTGGGGCAGCGCGTCGCTGATGGCGTCGAGCTGACCCGACGACAGGCTGCCGGTGCGCACACCCGACTCCGGCACCACGGTGAACTCGATGCGGTCCAGGTAGGCCTCGCCCTTGTGCCCGAACACGGCCGAGCCCCAGTTGTATCCGGCGCGCTTGGCCAGCGTCGCGGAGATGTCCTGCTTGTACTCGGCGTAGGTGAACGGGCCGCTGCCGATGTTGTCGCCCGCGCACCGCGCGTCGGCGGACTTCGCATTGGTGGAGGCGGCCAGGATGCCGAGCTGCGGCGTGGAGGAAGCCTGCAGGAACTGCGCGTTGGGCTGACTGAACTCGACGCGGGCGGTGAGCTTGTCGACCGCGGTGGTGCCCACGTAGTTGGCCAGGTAGCTCACGCCCAGCGGCGCCTCGACGCCGCCGAGGCGGATGATCGCGTCGAAGGTGTCGCGCACCGAGTCGGCGGTGAGCGCGGTGCCGTCGCTGAAGGTGACGCCGTCGGCCAGATGGAAGGTGAACACCTTGGCGTCGGGGCTGACCTCCCATCGCTGCGCGAGCCACGGCGTGATCTCGCCGGTGGCGGGGTCCTGATCGGTGAGCGAATCGACGATCTGGCGGGCCACGTAGATGGTCTGGTTGGTGCCCGACTGGGCCGGGTCCGAGCAGGTCGGCGCGCCGGACAGGCCGTAGCGCAGGGTGCCGCCGGGTTGCGGCGGACCGGCGTCACCGCCGGATCCCGCGGTGTCGCTGCCGCAGGCCACCACGGTGGTGACGGCGGCGAGTGCTCCGGCGAGAGCGGCGAGGCGATGACGAGGACGGATCACGGGGTGACTCCAGGGATGCGTGGCATGGGTGAGAGACCTCCATCGGACCGGGCAGAAGCACCCACCCGTTCGACGGGTTGGTTGCTGCGACGTCGTCGAGCCAGGTCTCTCGGTCGCTCTGGATGGTTGCGCCCCGGCTGCTCGGAGCTGAACCAGCATGTGGCACAGACCGGATGGTTTACAACGGTAGAAATCAGCGTGAGCGCAGCAGTTGGGCGCGCGGTCCGCGACCGGCATACTGGCGCGGCATCAGGGGGAGGGGAGGGGCGTGTCCATCGCCCGGATCAGCGGTGTCGCGGAGTAGCGTCGGATCTCCGAGTGCCGACGATGAGGAGTTGCGCCGTGATCGTGCCGCGTCGTACCACCGCACTGACCGCGCTGACGGCCTGCGCCGCCCTGTTGCTGACCGCTCCGGCCGCCACCGCGCAACCGGCCACTCCGGCCGTCACCCGCGACGCCCCCGCCACCACCACCGCGGGCCCCGCCGACCTGCTCGGCGCCTACCAGACCGTCGTCGAGACACTGAAAGCCCTGGGCGTGCAGCCGTTCCTGTACCCCACGGTCGCCGCCAACTGCGCGGGTGACGGTCTCGGCCTGGTCCCCGCCGTCGCCGGTGCCGTCCCCGGCCCGTGGCCCAGCAACGCCGTGCCGATTCCCGGCCTCGACCTGACCACCGTGAAGTCGGGCCAGACCCTGTTCACCTTCCTGCCCTACGGCCTGGCCCCCGACACCCCCGCCACCGACACCGCGGGCATGCAGGTCGCCTGGCTCAACATCAGCACCGGCCGCGGCGGCCTGGCCTCGATGGGCTCGATCGCCGAGATCGTGCGCGCCATGGTCCCACCGGAAGTCCCGGTGGAACTGCGCCCCCTCGCCGAGAACGCCATCCGCGACTTCTTCTTCACCGCCATCCCCCTCGGCGGAGTCCGCGCGGTCCCCGTCGACACCGGCCACGGCACCATCCTCGCCGCCGTCTTCGGCACCACCGACAACGCAGGCAAATCCTGCTTCTTCTTCCCCACCATAGGCATCACCGAGGTCCCCTGAACCCCGCCCGCTACATCAGGGCATCTAGACCTCCAGGGGCCGCGCGTTCCGCGCAAGTCGACAGGTAGGTGTCTGTAACGGGCCGTGGGCCCGATACGAGATCCTGGCAGAGCTCTGCAGGTACACCACCGAAATCGAGCGGGGCGCATCGTGGACTGGAGAAGGACATGGGAATCTATGTTCGGCAGTCGCTGAACGCCGGACCGTTCCGGTTCAATATGTCCCGGTCAGGACTCGGCGTCAGCGTCGGAGTCCCCGGCTTTCGGATCGGCAGCGGACCGCGGGGCAACTACGTCCACGCGGGCGCGCACGGCGTCTACTACCGGGCATCGCTGGGCGGCGCGCGCCCGTCGCCCACGAACCGCACAACCACCTCGCACCGGCCGAACCCGGCTCCTATCCCCATGGCCGATCTCACCGGCGCGGACGCCACGCAACTCCTGCCCACCGGACCCGGTGACCTGATCGAACAGCTCAACTCCGCCGCCGGTCAGGCGAGAACAGCACCATGGGCCTTCGGCATACTCGGCATACTCGTCCTCGCGACCCTGCCGTTCGGCCTGCTCCTCCTGCTACCGGCGGTTCCACTGGTCTGGTGGCTGGCCATGCACGACCAGGCCAGACGCAATGTCGTGGTCTTCTACGATGTCGCCGATCACCCCGCGGCCTGGTTCGGAGCGCTCAACGAGTCATTGATGGAATACGCGGCCTCGCAAGGAAAGTGGCGGATCAACGCGCACGGCGGTCTGGCCACCGTTCATCAGCGGAAGATCAACGGAAACGCGAGCAGCCTGCTCGAACGCACCGCCGTCACAGTCACTTTCGACCACCCGAAGCATCTGGTCACCAATGTCGCCGTCTCGACCATCACCAGCGGGCACGACGCGCTGCACTTCCTCCCCGATCGTCTACTCCTCCGCACCGGCAAGCGATACAGCGACGTCAGCTACGGCATCCTCTCGGTCCAACCGTCCACACGCCGATTCATCGAATCCGGAACCGTGCCTACCGACGGCGTACACGTCGACACGACATGGCAGTTCGCCAACGTGAACGGTGGTCCTGACCGCCGGTTCAAGAACAACAGGATGCTCCCGATCATGCAGTACGGGAACGTGCGGATCGCGAGCCCCAGCGGCCTGAACTGGGATCTCCAGTTCTCTCGGATCAACGCCTTCGATCGCGCCGCCCGCACCCTCCGACAGCCCCCGAACCTCCCGCAGATCTCAGGCGGTCAGGCCTGGGACAGAACCTAGGCACGCAGGGGGAGCGATGTGTCGGGGGTGACCAGGGGGCGCTGTTTCCAGCGCAGGCCGCCGGTGCGGTGGCGGACGTGCGAGCGCGCCCACAGGGTCAGGTAGTGGGCAACGGCGAGGGGGTGGGCCGCGGCGGAGAGGAATTCGGTGCGGGTGGGTCGACGGCGGGTTTCGGTGCCGCGCGCGAGGATTCGGCCCGCGATGGCCGCGAGGTAGCCCAGGAGGCCGATGCGGCGGGTGCGGCCTCGGCCGAGGAGAGCCGCGAGTGGGGGAACCCAGTAGGCCAGGGCGAGGAGCAGGCCCACGGCGGCGCCGGTCTCGACGCGTCCGCCGTAGGCCGACCACAGCCAGCGGGTGTAGCCGTTGGTGAGGTCTTCGGTGCCGGAGTACATGCGGGTGCGGGCGGCATGGCTCGCGGTGACCAGGGCGGTGCGGTGCCCGGCCCGGCGCAGGGCCCTGGCCAGGTCGAGGTCCTCGGTGGCGCTGGCGGCCACGGCGGCATGCCCGCCCCCGGCGCGATAGGCCTCGGCGTCGACCGCCAGGAACTGCCCGCACGCCACCGCGGTGGACGGGCGCAGACTGTGGTTGGCCGGGCCCACCGGCAGGGTCGAGGCCCACGACCAGGCCAGCAGCGGCTGGAGCAGATGCTCGGTGCGCGACCCCGACTCCTGCACCGGCCACGCCGACACCAGACCCGCACCGCGCCTGCGCAATTCGGTGACGGCCGCGGCGACCGCCTGTGGGGCCAGCCGTACATCGGCGTCGACGAAGACCAGCGCGGCCGCGTCGGCGCGGGCAGCCAGCCGCGCGCACGCGGCGGCCTTACCGGTCCAGCCGGGCGCGGGATGGGCGGCCGAACGCAGCACGGTGAACCGTTCGTCGCCGCCGATCGCGGTGAGCGCGGCCTCGTGGGTGCCGTCGGTGGAGGCGTCGTCGAGGATCAGCACCCGCAGGCGCGGGACGCCGGTCTGGGCGCGCAGATCCGCGATCAGCGCGGGCAGCCGCGCGGCCTCGTCACGCGCGGGGACACACACGGCGACCGGCTCGATCACGCCCGACACCCGCCGTGGCAGGGTGCGCAGGGTGAGCAGGTTGTAGACGGCGGTGCTCGCGCCCAGCGTGGCCAGGCCGGTGCCCAGCCAGGTCAGCGCGCGGGCCGCCCCCATGTCAGCGGCCCAGCCTGCGGGCGGCGATATCGCGCCACATCTCGCTCGGGGAGAAGCCGCCGCGCGGGGCGTTCGGCGGGCCGGGGTTGCGGTTGCGGAAGGCCATGCCCGCCACCAGCGCGGCCACGGCGAGGGTGATGCCGCCGACGATGCCCGCCCAGCCCGCGAACGAGCGGGTGTTCGGGTCGGCGTACTTCACCTCGGCGCGCAGCGTCGAGACCTCACCGGCGGGCAGCTTCCAGGAGACGGTGTTGTCGCCTTCGCGGGTGCCGTTGGTCTTGGCCACGCGCGAGGGGAACGCGATGGAGAACTGCACGTCGGAGCCGTGCGGCGGCACCGACTCCAGGTCGACGCGCCCGTTGAGGCTCACCAGGTCGCCCGAGCGCTGGAACTCCAGGCTGAACATGCCCTGGGTCTGATCCGACAGCCCGCCCAGCTGGCCGACCTCGCCGAAGGTCAGGTCGTCGAAGAACACCTGGGTGCCGACGTAGCCGTCCTGGTTGTAGTTCTCCACCCGCACCTTGGCCGCGACCTGGTCCGGTGCCTTCAGCTGCGGCCCCTTGTCGTCGGGCCCGGTCGGCACCACCGCGGCCACGATCCGCCCCGACACCCTGTCGTTGGACGACACGCCCATCGACACCTGCACGCGCAGGCAGCCGGCCAGCGCGGGCACCAGCAGGGCCAGCAGGACGGCGACGGCCGCGACGCGCCGGGCGGGCACGCGGGAACGCGGCGAAGTGGGGGTCAGGTCGGCGACGGGACTCGGCTGCACGGTTGACATCGTGCCAGGCCCGGGCCCGAGAACCCACCCGACGGGGCCGGTGCGTTCCACCGACCCGTGCCGAACAGCGCTTTCGTCCCGGCCCGGCCTCAGGGCCGGAGTTCGCGCAGACCGCGCAGCACCAGCGGAATCCCCAGCGGCGCCAGCCCCACGAAGCCCCACATCGCCGACGCGGGCAGCCCGAGGAACACCGCGTGCGCGAGGGCCGAGCCGAGCCAGGTCCAGCAGAACACGGCCACCGGCACCGCCACCGAGACGACCACCCGCTTCCGGTCGAGCACGCTGAGCAGCACCGCCATCAGTGTCGCGACCAGCGCCCAGCCCAGATAGTTGGTGCAGGGGATCTGCGGCAGCCCGGGCAGCCCGGCATCGGTGACCGCCCAGGTCCACTGCCCGTCGGTGACCATCTGCGGGTCGAGGAACAGATCCCAGCCCACCGCCCCCAGCACGAACAGCCCCGCGCGCCCCACCACCGAACCGGTGAGCAGTCCCGCGACGATCCAGACCGGGTACAGCCCGCCGGTCCAGGCCAGCGGCACCACCAGCGGCACCTCCGCGAGCGCGGGCCCGAGCCGATCGGTGGCGTAGGTGTAGGCCCCGAACGGGAATCCGGTCGCGGTGCCGACGATCTCGGCGGTGAGCCCGAGCCCGGAGACGATCACGAAGAACCCGGCCGCCCAGCGCGGCCCCCGGGTGGTCGCCGCGTGCAGCAGCGCCGTGCCCGCCGACAGCAGGACGACCGCCACGGTGATCCGGTCGCGCGTCACGCCCTCGCTCAGTGGATAGGTGATCTGCACCAGCACCAGCAGCACCGCCGAGACAGCGGGGAGCACCCGTCGCGGATCGTCGCGGACCCAGTCGCGCAGCGGCGCGCCGGAGACGTTCATCGTCGGCGCGGCATCGGGAACCGGCGCTGATCACGCAGGACCAGCTGTGCGGCGCTGCGGCCACTCGCACCGGAGACACCGCCGCCCGGGTGGGTGGAAGCGCCTGTGAGATAGAGGCCGGGCGCACCGGGCACCCGCTGGTTCGACAGTTCGGGCAGTGGCCGCCACAGCATCATCTGGTCCAGCGACATCTCCACGTGCATCACATTGCCGCCGCGCAGCCCCATCTCGCGTTCCAGGTCGACCGGGGTCTGCACGAAGCGCTGCCGCACCGAGGCGCTGAATCCCGGTGCGTACCGGTCGACCTCGGCGACGATGCGGTCCGCCTCGCGGTCGGCGTGCCGCGCCCAGCTGCTGCCGTCGGCCAGCGCGTAGGGATGCCACTGGGCCCACAGCGAGAGCTGATGCTGTCCCGGCGGCGCGATGCTCGGGTCCACGGCACTGAAACTCATCGCCAGCACCACCGGGCGCGGCGGCAGGGCCCCGCCGAGCGCGGCACCGTGGGCGCGGCGCAGCTGATTGCGGTCCGAGACGAGGAACTGCAGGCCGCGCGCGGAATCGGAGGGGAAGGCACCGGGATAGTGCGGGAGCCGGTCGGTGGCCAGGCGCACCACCATGCCGATGCCGGGGCCGACGCGGATGCGGCGCTGCCAGTCGTCGAGGGTGGGGGCGTCGAAACCGCCCGCGCGCAGCAGCTCGATGGTCGAGAGGATGTGCGCGCCCGCGACCACGGTGTCCGCGGTCAGGGTGCGCTCGGCGGTGCTCACCTGCCACCGGTCACCGGTGCGGCGCAGGGCGGTGACGGCCTCGCCGGTGTGCAGCTCGCCGCCGTCGGCCCGCAGCCGCGCGATCAGGGCCGCGCTCAACGCCCCACTTCCCCCCACGGCCCGCCCGGGCGGCAGGGTGTGCATGAGCGCGGCGAATCCGGCCATCGGCGCGGTGCCCGGTTCCGACATGGGCGGCCCGGACTGCGCCCCGAACCAGGCCAGCGAGGCCTTGAGGCGTTCGTCGTCGAACCAGTAGTCCAGCAGCGCGTCCCCGGACTGCAGGAACTCCCGCGACAGCGCGCTGCCACCGTCGCCGGTGTCCAGCCCCCAGAACGCGCGCGCCAGCCGTCCGGGTGTCGGCGGTGCCCCGAACGCGCGCATCACCCGGGCGCTGCGCTCACTCCACACGCCGACGAAGCGCCGGTAGGCGTCGGCATCGCGCGCACCGCACGCGGCCGCGACGGAGGCGCAGGTCTGGTCGAGATCGCGATGGAACACGATCGGCGCGCGCACCCCGTCCGAGGGCGTGAAACCCCACGGATCGCAGTCCAGATAGCGCAGGCCGAACCGGTCGAGCTCGAGCTCCTCGATGATCCCGGTGTGCCGGATCATGATGTGCGCCGAGGAACCACGGTCCACCAGATGACCCGGGAACCGCTCGACCGTCGACACGGCACCCCCGGGCACCTCGTCGCGCTCGAGCACCACCACCCGCTGCCCGGCCCGCGCCAGATAACAGGCCGCGACCAGCGCGTTGTGTCCCGAACCGACGACGACGGTGGTCTGCGGCGCGCTCATTCCCGGCTACCGGCGGCCGACAGCGGCAGCCGCCTGCCGAGGATCGCGAACGGCCTGGTGTCGCCGGCGAAGACGAAATTGCGGATCACATCGGTGAATCCGGCCCGCCGGTAGAGCCGCCAGGCCCGGTTGGCCTCCTCGGGCACCTCCGGCGTCGAGAGCAGCACCGCCGCCTCCGGGCGATCGGCCAGCAGCCGTTCCAGCAGCGTCGAGCCGATCCCGCGGCCCTGCGCGGACGGGTGCACGTGCAGTTCGGTGAGCTCGAAGTAGTCGGCGAGCAGGTCGCGCGCGGCGGCCTCGGGCCAGCCGCAGCGGCGCATCCCGGTGTGTACCTGCTGATGCCACCACTGGCGCGGGGCGCCGCTGTAGCCGTAGGCGATGGCCAGGATCGGCGAGGTGCGCAGGTCGACGGCGCCCGCGTCGTCGGGCAGCAGGGCCGCGACCGCGCGCCAGCCCGCGCGGGTGGTGTGCTCGGTCCACATCGGGGCACGGTGGTGCTCGGTACCGCGCGGATAGTCCATGGCGGCGACGTACACCGACAGGGCGTCGTGCAGGCGCGCGCGGAGCGCGGCGACACTGAGGTCGACGACGACGGGTGCGGGGGTGTGATTGGGCTTGACGGCTGTCATGGCTCTCGTCGGTGGCGCGCGGACGCGGAAGTTGTCGGTGGGTGTCCCTATATTCAATCCCAATTCAAACGTTCGAATGCTTGTTCGATCTGTGCGAGGGGTGAAAGGGGCAGCAGATGGCTGGTCGCAATGATGGTCGGGAGCACGCGGCGCACGACGGTCGCGCGGGCGGACTGCTACGTCAGGCCGACACCCTGCTCACCGATTCGGCCTGGGAACACGACCCGGGGGAGCGGCTGCGCACCGCCTACCTGGCCGCGCTGCGCGGCGCGGGCGCCATGATCGCGCTCACCGGTGCCGACCGGGCACCGCGGGCACGCTCGCGCAGCGCCTGGGTGTTACTGAGACGCGCCTCACCGGAGTTCGCGATGTGGGCCGACTACTTCGAGGCGCACTCGCAATTGCGGGCCGCGCTGGAGGCCGGACTGGACCGCGCGATCACCGACACCCAGGCCGACGAGTTCTGCTCACGGGTGGGCGCATTCCTCTACGACGTCGACGATGCGCTGGTCGCCGCGGTCAAGACCCGGCCGCAGCCGAGTCGCGACCGGGACATGACTGCTTAGTTATCACCGAGTAGGTGGTACGGCTTCGATCGAACTCGTATCATGGGGAGCAGATAGCCGCCAAGGTCGGCTACCCGTCGCCTACCCGGAGGCGACCAGCCACGCCTAGTGCCGGGGGAGGTACCGTGCCACTCTCCGAGCACGAGCAGCGCATGCTCGAACAGATCGAGAGCGCTCTCTATGCTGAGGACCCGAAGTTCGCCTCGTCCGTCCGCGGCGGACGACTTCGCTCCACGTCGAGCCGACGGAGGCTCCAGGCCGCGGCGTTGTTCGCCATCGGTCTGGTACTTCTCGTCGCCGGCCTCGCCCTTCCGTTCAAGCCGGGCGGATTCCCGATCATCAGTCTCGTCGGATTCATCGCCATGTTCGGCGCCGGCGTCCTGCTGATGCTCGGCAACTCGCACCGGTCCGCACACCCGGATCAGTCCGAGGGTCCCGCCAAGAGCGCGGGCGCCACCGGCGGGTCGTCCGGTCGCGGCGGCCGCCAGCGCAAGTCCGGCGGCTTCTCCGAACGGATGGAAGACCGCTTCCGTCGAAGGTTCGAGCAGGAGTAGCTCGCCCCTCGCCGGAGCGCACAACAGCATCGAAGGCGGCGCCGCACCCGGATGG